>CAZBQL010000059.1:0-19676 GCA_964493985.1 uncultured Dehalococcoidales bacterium | reverse complement strand
CACCGCATCCCCAGCCATCGGTAAATACGTAGCCGAGATGGTGGACGAGATACTGAGATAACTGAGCAATGCATATATTATAGATATTATGCGTTGGTTATAATATAATATTTATATAATAAAAATACATCTGAGAATAATAATTTGTTAACGACTGAGAGAGTAATGAAATGAAAAATGCAGTTATAGAAAAAACCAATTTCGGTCGAGGCCTTTATTCTCCGAAAGTTGCAGCACATATCGCACAGATTAAATACCAAAATTTCCAAGCTTGGTCCAAGGCCAATCTATTACACCCTGTGTTTGAAATTCCTAAAGGAAAGCGCCATGAAAATATATATACATACTATGATCTTCTACTACTTCGTCTAATAAAGCGCCTGCGAGACAAACAGTTCAAAACTAAAACAATAAAGAAAGCACTCGATACGATTTACCTCATGTCTGGCAAAGACCCTTATGCCTGGACGAGGGCTACAATAGTTGTAGATTCAGACATTATAGTCGCGATACTTCCTGACAAACCAGACTGGAATCCAATTGCTGCATCTAAAGGTGAGCAAAAAATGGAAGTGGTCTTTTTCCCTGAACTCATGGAGGAACTTAAGAGAGAGTTGATACCAAATCGTTTTCAATATGTTGAAATAGATCCCAATATACTTGGTGGGATACCGGTGATAAAAGGAACAAGAATACCTACGAATATTATTCATGAAATGATTGAAGAGGACATTAATCCTGCAGATGCTTATCCTGACCTAACTTCTGAAGAGATAAATGACGCCAATGAATACGAGGAATATTTAGTAGCAGTGTGATACTTATTGCAGATCATTGTGTTTATGAGCCAATTATTCAAGCTTTGAAAAAATTGCAGTTCCCAATTCTAAGTATCTATGACATCCAGGACGGTAGAGCTGACTATACTGTAATGCAAGCTTGTTTAGATAACAATGGAATCTTAATAACACTGGATAGGGGTATTCCATCACAAGCATATGCATTTGAGTATGCCAGTAAAGGCTTATCAGTGGTTCTTCTGCGTTGGAAATCTAGCAAACAAGACGCCTGGCAAGAAATGACAGAAGTAATATTAAGAGAGAGTAAGCATTGGATTGAGACAGCTGAACGAGAAACTTCCATTATTAGTGTTAGTTACAAAGGAGGTAGTAGACCTCATGCCTGGTCAGACATATCACCTCAAATAATAAAACATGCCTTTAATAAGGAAATTATTCCCCCAGATTTGTTTCGAGATGATTCAACCACCTAAGTGTATTCTATTCACAATATCCATTTAGTATTCCGTCAATAATAAAGAGGGGCTTTCCAGCCCCTCTTTATCTAAATTGTCATTGCGAGTTTCGCCGTCAACAGGCGAACCGTAGCAATCTCTATAAATCTTTATAGATTCCTGCCTTCGCGGAATGACATATAAGGACAGATGACAAATTAGACCTACTTCTTCGCCGCGGCCTGCCGCATCCGGTAAGCTTCCATATAGCGGCGGGCCCTCTTGTCGCGCGCAAGGATAAGGTCGATAGCTCTCACGACAGGAATAGCTTTCTTCGCGCTGGTGATAAGGCAGGTAACGCCTTTCTCAACGATCATCGGCAGGAATGCGGTGTTAATTACCTCACGGTCAGGCAGTCCGAATGATATATTGCTGGCACCAAGTGTCTGGTTTAAACCGAGCTCGTCTCTCACCCTCTGTATTGCCTTAAGTACCTCGGGACCCGAATCGGTGTCAGCGCCAACGGCGAAAGCCAGGCAGTCTATCAGGACGTCCTCACGCGGAATCCCGGCTTTCACAGCCGTATCGAGAATCTTGTTGGCAACGACCAGCCGTCTATCGGCATCCTTCGGCACGCCTTCGTCGTCCTGTACCAGCCCTACCACAGCAGCACCATATTCCTTGATCATTGGCAAAACCCTTGTAATGGAAGGAGTTTCTCCGCTGACCGAATTTACCAGCGGTTTTCCTTTGTAAACTTTAAGAGCCGCCGCGATCGCATCCGGATTATTGCTGTCTATGCACAGCGGCACATTCACAACTTCCTGGGCTGCTTTGACTGCTTTCGGGAGAATGCTGACTTCATCGACACCAAAAGAGCTGACGTTAACATCGATCATATCAGCACCCAGATTTACCTGGGTAATCGCCTCGTTGCGGACGATCTCCTCGAAATCTCCACCTTCTGTCAGCGCCTGATTGAGTTTTTTATTGGCGGCTGGGTTAATCCTCTCACCGATTATTACGGTTGGCAGCCCGTGTCCTATGACAACTTCTTTTTCACTACCTGTAACCCGGGTTTCCAAACTAAATCCTCCTTATAAAAATACACATTAAGTGCCACCTAACATTATAGCACGAAAAACCCCCGGGCAGGGCTTCCACCGAGGTCCCCCCGTGACTATCGAACAGTATTAATCTAGTAGGTCCCGTATTCTTTGACGGCCTCCATGAGCGTATGGAGATTTTCAGGAATTGCCTGCTCTATGGAAGCGGTCACACTCATCATGTAGCCGCCGTTCTTCCCACAGTCGCTAACAAGCTGTTTGACACAATCCTCTACTTCCTGTTTCGAACCGGCACTGAGCAGGGATGCAGGAATACCTCCTGCAATACTCGTGTTTTTCCCAACGATATCTTTGGCCCGTTTCATATCGACTTGTTCGAACCACCACATGACAGAAGATTTAGGCACATCGGCAATGATTTCAAGCCTGTTATTATAAGTAGCTTCAGCCAGTGGGAATGGGACCAGCCCTTCCTCATAGAGACCCATCATCAGTTTTCTAAGGCAGGGCCAGTAGAATTTTTCAAACTGCGCGTTGGACATCCAGGTATCCGCTCCTTTGTGCAAAGGAATAAAGATAACCGGGCAAATATCAGTCTCAACATTGCTCAGACCAAGTTCAATAGTCTTCGGTGTATATTTATCGATGGCTTCAAGGAGTTTGTCCGGACGAGCGTACATATCCACCATGATTCCTCTGGTTCCCCTGAGGAAATCCGCTATCATGTCATACGCGGTAATTGTCAGGCTGCTTCCCCAGGTAGGAAATCCCATGGCGTAGATTTGTTGTATGGTCTGTCCGATAATAGTCGCCCATTGCATAAATATTTCTGAAGCCTTTACCAGTTTCTGAAACGCATTCTGAACATCCGGTCTGGCAAAAGGAGCCACGAAACCTACCGGCACAAAGAATGATGGGTTGAACGTTCCCAGATATTGAAGAGGTTCCAGGGTACCAGCCAGACGTGGAAGTATCTTCCGCAGGTAGAAATCGTTGGCATTATTAATAAGCTCATCATACTCCTCTTCTTCCATATAGACACCTTCTACATACTGGAAAAAAGTCCCGTCTTCCGGAACGCCGTGACCCGGCCATCTCATAAGTTTGAAATCAAGTATGTCGAACAACTCCCCCGGCCATGAAAGAGGTGCCATGGCGAAGTCCATATCGAACTCCTGGTGGAACTTGATGAAATCATCCCTCATCTTTTGAAAGTCATACATGTGTTCCTTCAGGGTCCCGCCCCTGTAAATAGCAGGAAACCCGCCTGGAGCAAGATTGAGAGGAATCCTGTCCGGCTCCTCCATCTTGATCGCCTTTATTAACCTGGTCACTCTTTCCTGGTATTTCTCTCTGGCTTCGGAACTGACGAACTGGACACTTTCTGCATCCAGCCACCGTTTAAACCTGACTTCCCTCTTTTCTTCAGGAGTCATTTCTTCCCATTGCTTATCCATTAATCGACTGCCTCCCTTTTTCCTTCGTTTAGCCTGTACCTACCCAGAAAACTGGTCTCGACAAAAGCCCGTTTAAACTCCATGGTACCGGCAAGTTCGATATACGTTGTGCGTGAAACGATATCATGTGCTTCTTTCCGACTGGAAAGCGAGATCAGGTTCATCTTCGCACCGATACCGGCAGCATTTCCTACCTGCTTGAAACGCTCGACCGGCAATGTTGGCAGGAGTCCGACATTCATGGAGCTTTCCAGGTCGATATAGGTACCGAATGCTCCGGCAACAATCACCATGTCTATGTCTTCATCTTTAAAATTGTTCCTCTCAAGCAGTAACTGGATACCGGAGCGGATAGCGGCCTTTGCCAGTTGAAGTTCACGGACGTCTTTCTGGTTCATCACGATAGCTGTTTTTTCTCCGTCATTATCTTCTCTCTCGGCAAGTACGAATTCCGTTTTCCCGTCCTCACGGCGGATACCCGGATATTCCACGGCAAAACGCCCGCTTTCATCTATCACCCCCGCAAGGTACATCTGCGCCAGCGCATCGAGTACTCCTGAACCGCATATCCCTATCGGAGGAGCCTCGCCTATAGTCTGGTAAATCACTTTATGGTCTTCTATCCTGATGCGCTCGATTGCCCCTTTCGCAGCTCGCATCCCCTGCTTAATATGACCGCCTTCAAAGGCGGGGCCGGAAGCGCAGGACGTTGAAGTAATCTTATCGCCTTTCACCAGTGATATCTCGGTATTGGTACCGATATCGAGAGCGATGATAACATTACCGTCATCACGATTATCGATCGCCTGGAGCATCGCTATGTGGTCGGCTCCGACAAATCCGGTAACGACCGGTGGAAAATGTACGTGCGCGCCCGCTGCTATTTTTATACCCAGTTCACAGGCCTTTATATCTAAAGCCATGCTGACTGCAGCCGTGAAAGGGGTGAGTACGAGTTGCCTGACAGGCAGGTTCAGCAAGAGGTGATGCATTGCGGTATTGCCGACAATTACCACTTCAACTATTGATTTTGTATCTACCTTGACTTCCGAACAAAGCTCTTTCGCCAGGTCATTCAGTCTGTTTACCACCAGTTTCTGGAGCTTCCGGGCATCCGATGATTTCCTTACGGCAAAATCGATACGGCTAATAACATCCTCGCCATATCCTATCTGGGGATTCATTACACCTTTCGACGTAAGCGTCTTTCCCGTTGTCATATCTACCAGGTATCCTGCCACCGTGGTAGTCCCGAGGTCGACCGCCAGGCCGAGTAACGGGCTGTCCGGACGCATTATCGCAATAACCTCATCACATCGAACCGCCACCTGGCATTCCCAATCCAGTTTTCTCAGGTCCGGTGAAATAGACCGCAGAACTGCGTTATCGATCCTGTTGCAGGTTACATTGTGCTGTTGTTTGAGGGCTGAAAAAACGCGCTCGGCGTCCGCTTGCTGGTCGGTCAGAGTAGGAGCAGTCATCTTGATCGTGTATGATTTCACGGGAGGGTCAAGTGCTACCGGCGTTTCCATCCCATCAAGATATATTCGCTCCGAAGAACTGAGTCCTTCCGGAGGAATGATTACCTGGCAGTCCGACATTGGTGAAGCCTGACATGCCAGCCTCCAGCCGTTATTAAGTTCTTTCTTCGTAAGTTTGGCTAATTCGGAGTCGGTAGGCCTGGACAATGTTCCCTCTGTAAGCTGGATGCGGCATGTTCCACAGGTACCCCTTCCAGCACAGATACTGCTTATTCCAATTCCCAGGTTACGCGCGCAGTCGAGTAAAGATTGTTCATCACTGCATTCACCTTTCCTGCCTATAGGTTCAAATACTACGGTGTAGGTACTCATAATCAGCAGCTTCCTTCCCTGAGGACTTTTTTAATCAATTATAACGGATTGTATTGACGAATATGTCTTTTTACCTGTATACCCCATATTCCCTTGAAAAATCAACCATAGCCCTGATATTCTCGGGTCTGGCATAATCGATAGGCATATTGGCAAGTATAAATCCGCCGTCCTTGCCGCACTCATCGATCAGTTTTTTACAATTATCCTTAACGTCCTGGACAGACCCCACCTGCAATATGGATGAAGGAAGACCTCCCATTACACACAGGTGTCCCCCAAGGACTTCCTTTGCCCGTTTCAGATTCGTACGGGCAAAATGACAGAGAACTTTCCCTCTGGGAAGTTCCAGAAGGTATTCGAGCCGCCTGTCCCAGATACCTTCAAAGAACGGACATGGAATAAGTCCGTTATCGACAAGAGACAGGATTACCTGTTTAAGAGTAGGCCAGTAGAATTTCTTAAAATGAGGCAGGGACATAAATTCATCCGAACCGCGGTGAAGAGCAATAAATATCCGGCGGTTAACACTGCCCGAGGTCCGCGCTTCGATTCTGTCCATTGTTTTCCTGAACTGGTAATCGATAAGCTTCAGTAGTTTGTCGGGTTGCCGGTACATATCCGTCATCGTACCATGCATACCTCTCAGGTAATCCGATACAGCATCGAAAGGAGACCCTCCGCCACCGGTGCCAGTTACAGGAAATCCGAGTCTCTCGATTTCCTGTTGAAATGTTATCAACTTGATACGTATCTTACCATATTCTTCACCTGCCTTCTGCAGCTTGATCATCGCTTCTGCAACTTCAGGCCTGGCGAATGCCTCAGCAAGAGAGATAAGCCCGTTAAAATTGAACCTGAGCGATGAAATAGGAGGAATCATTTTCAATGGTTCCAGTGCTCCACTGATTCGCGGGAAAAATACTCTCAGCATATAGTCGGATATATTATCGAGAGCAACATCATATTCATCGGCTTTCATCCATTCGCCCTCAATTGCCTGGTGGCCAAGATTTTCGGGTAATCCGTGACCGGGCCATTTAATATTTTTAAGGTCCAGGTATTCCAGGGCAGTCCCGGGGACGAATGGCTGAACATAGAAAAGGCCGTCAGGAGCGAAATCAAGAATTGTTTTTTTTGTAGCCTCTAGCCACTTATCAATGTCATACCAGGCGTCTTTGTAATTTATCCCTGTATATTTAGCCGGGAAATAACCGAATGACAGATTAAGCGGAATCCTGTCCGGTACGCGTAACTGTATGGCATCCGTTATCCTTCCGTTTCTTTCCTCATACAATTCCTTCGGAGTTTTCCCCATTATCCTCCCCCCAGGAACTATATTATTCCTGCTCCTCTGTCTGTTTCAATATAGTGATGTTCCGTGGAACCTGTGTATTCTTGCCTGAGATGATGGTAAGAATACACCGGATAGGTTCTTTTTAACTAGTAAACGCCGTATTTCTTCACGGTATCTATCATGGCACGAATGCATTCCGGTTTACCCTGGTTGACGGTATTATTGGAAACAATCAGTCCTCCATCCTTGCCACAGTATTCCATAAGGTCCCTGGTGTATTCTTCGACCTGCTGAGGTGTTCCTGCATTAAGGAGAGAAGATGGAATATCACCCATAATACACATGTGACCCCTCAAAACGTCTTTGGCTTTTTTCATGTTGGTATAGGCGAAGTGACACACCATAGAACCTCTGGGAATCTCAAGAAAATATTCAAGCCGCTGGTCCCAGATACCTTCGAGGAACGGGAAGGGAGTAATACCTTTTTCAATCATCTTCAGCAAAATTGTCTTGAAACTCGGCCAGTAGAATTTCTCGAATTGTTTCAATGACATAAAACCATCCGAGCCGCGGTGAAGGGCCATGAATGCTCGTGTCGGTTTGGTGAACTTAGGTAGAGAATCCAGCATAGCAAGTATATTCTGCAGTCGTTCATCGATTACTCGCAACAGATTATCAGTATTGCGATACATATCAATCATCGCTCCCTGCATACCGCGTAAATAGTCTGAAATACCATCGAAAGGGACGCCTCCTCCCGGACCGGTATTACACGGGAAGCCGCGTTTTGCAGCTTCCGCATAGAAATTTTTCATTTTCGGGCGTATTTCTTTTAATAACCGACCGGCTTTCTGGAACTTCTCGACAGCAGCCGCTACGTCAGGATCAGCCATAGCTTCGGCAAACTGCATACCTGCGAAAGGAGAACCCAGCGATGAAAGAGGTGGAAGTTTGCTGAATGCTTCGGCTGCTCCGAACATACGCCCGAACATGGTACGAAAAGTGAAGTCACCCCTGTCGTTGAAATAGAGATCATACTCGTCGCCGTTCATACCTGCAATTTCAATTGCCTGATGCTCCGAATTATCATCGAGTCCCCAGCCAGGCCATCGTTGAGACTTAGGCTCAAGCAGTTCCATGACAGCACCGGGCGAAAATCCCTGGATAGACCATATTCCGTCCGGCTGAAAATCAAGGAAAGTTTTCATGGATGCTTCGAACCATTTATCATGGTCGTACCATGCCGCCTTTTTGGGTGTCCCGGTATATACCGCCGGGAAATAGGTGAGGGCTACCAATATCGGGATCCTGTCCGGTATTTTCAAATGCGCCGCATCCATGATACGGGTTTCTCGTTCTTTATATAGTTCTTCAGGGGTTTTACTCATCATATAACTCCATTCTGTTCGTTTTTTCGGTTACCGTTCATTCTCCGGGTCGTATTTTTCCGCCGGTAAGTTATTCGGATAATTATTCTCGCACAATTTTTCACCGGGAAATCTGTTCTATTGGATTTCACAGTTTCCTGCACAGAGATAATCAGGTATGAGTATTAGCTCTGCTCTCACTTTTCTATAAGTATCCGGACTTAACACAGCCGAAGAAATTACCGACAATATGAAAGTAAAGTGCGGGAGTGGGATTAAGTAAATATTGATTTTATACCATACAAATAACGGCGGATGGTGTAGTCCAAGGTTTCATTTCGAAACAGGCCACGCTCATCCACCGTCATAGTATCTCTCTCAACTAACCGGCAGACCGGATCAGACGGAACAACAAATCCGGAAAACTCTTCACCAGTGTTAACAATCCCAACAGTTTCTCCGGATTATCTGTCGTTTACCCTATATCCAGTCCTTGGCCAGAGCAACAGCCGTCATAGCATCTCTGCCGTATGCATCGGCGCCGGCATATTTCTTGATTTCATCATCGATCTGGCCGCCGCCAATCATAATCTTAACTTTGTCGCGAAGGCCAGCCGCTACGATAGCATCAACAGTATCTTTCATGGCATCGAAAGCCAGTGTAAGGAAGCCACTCAAAGCTACAATAGGAGCTCCTGTCTCCTTAACTTTGTCAACGAAAGACTGTATGGGAACGTCGACGCCAAGGTCATATACCTCGAAACCACTAATATCCAGCATGAACACTACGATGTCCTTGCCGATATCATGGATATCACCGGCTACCGTACCAATGACAACTTTACCTAGTTTTTCTCCTCCTGATTCCGCCGTCATTACCGGCTTGACGATTTCGGAAATGGCTTTAAAGATTTCGCCCGAATATATAAGCTCGGGAAGGAAATACTCTCCTTCGGCGAATCTTTTCCCTACCACCTCCATGCCTTTCCTTGCAGAGTCAAAGATGAGGTTGGGGTCTTCGCCCTTCTCTATCATGTCTTTTACCATCTGGATAGCTTCATCTTCTTTCAACTCCGCAACTGCATTCGTCAACTGTTCACTCATTACCTTTTTATCCTCCTTGTTATTACGCTTGATTATTTTTTTGCCTGTTTTTAAAGGGTAGTTCCGTATTCTACATCATATTATACGTTTCAGTCTATATTTATACAGAATTTTCTCAGAATAATCAAATCCTGCTTTAATGGGACTATTTTTTCACATTTTCCTAACTGTATACACCGTATTCTTTTGTGTATTCGATCATAGTCCTGACATTGTCCGGTCTGGCTTTGTCTATCACTCCACCGCTTGTCATGATAAATCCACCGTCTTTACCGGCCACATCGATCAATTCTTTACAGTATTTCCTTACTTCTTCGGGTGTTCCCGTATTCAATAGACTTATCGGAACATTTCCGGCTATGCAGGCAATATCCCTGAGCGCTTCCTTGGCCAGCGCCATATCAGTGAAATCGAAATGCCAGATAACCTTACCCTTCGGTATATCGCCTATAATCCCCAGACGCGACGTATAATGGCCTTCGGCAAACAAAAACGGTACCATCCCCTGCTCTACATATGCCATTATCATCTTTTTCAGAGTCGGCCAGTAAAAAGTCCTGTACTGTTTATCGGACATAAATCCGTCAGCGCCTTTATGGAGAGGAATGAATATCAACGGTCTGCCTGTAGCACGGGCAGCTTCCGCGCCCAGTTCCACCATCACCGGCGTAATCCTCTCTATTGCCTCCAGGAGCTTGTCCGGCTGCCTGTACATGTCGGTCATCACGCCCCGGCTGCCTCTGAGAGTATCGGCTATCGCGTCATAAGGTGCCAGTGTAGAACCGCCTGCTACCAGCGGATACCCGGCTTCAGTTACCTGTCTGTTACAGGTAGAGACCGCCTTACGCCATTTTATTGCTTCTTCTCCGGCAGACATAAGAGCTTCAAGGGCAACCCGCATTTCAGGTCGACCAAAGGCAGTAAGATAGGTACCGGTAAAAGGCATCTGGAGCAAAGAACCAAGACCGGCAAGTTTTTGAAACGCCTGGAGTTTCCCGAAAATACGGGGCATGTATTTACGCATAAGGAAATCGGACGGGTCCCGGATCAGGTCGTCATATTCATCGGCTTTCATATAGTCTTTTTCAACACACTGGTAGGGAGAATCGGGAGCCGTGCCGTGCCCCGGCCAGAGATATAAAGTGTAATCCAGAATTTCATAAGATCTGCCGGGTCCCGGGACCGCCGAACCGCCATGAACGTCAGGCTGCAGATCGAGTATATCATCTCTCCAGGCATTGATCAGCTTATCATAATCGTACATCGCTTCTTCGGTGGTTATTCCGGCGTAATAGGCAGGGAAAAATCCGATGTTTGCGTAAATGGGAATCCGGTCGGGTACCTTCAGTTGAACAACATCTTTCATCCTTAATACACGCTCCCGGTAAGCTTTTTCTGCTTTGGGATTCACAAAATCAAGACGCTGGCCATTAAGCCAGGCATCGAACATCGAATCCATCTCATCCCGGGAGGATTGGGCGGTCTGCCCTTCTTCATTTCCGCTCATCAATCCGTATTCTATCCCGAAGAATTAGATTTATCAAATAGGACCAGATTTTACACAGATTTTACATTCGGATAAAACCGGGATAATAATCCGCCTCTACCATTGAATTATAAGCAGCACAAAGGAGGCGAAAAATGAAAGAGATAAATGAGTAACCGTAAATCAATATACAAACAATATTTAAAAAAGGAGAAAACAATGAAAAGGATAAAAAAATGGATAAAAATAGTACCAATACTCGTGGTAACGGCGGTTCTCGGTTTATCGCCGGTAGCCGCAATGGCTGCAGATGAAGACGTCGCCGCAGAAAATGCTGAATACCCCTACACCGGTTCGCTGGCGATAGTCGCACCGAGAATCGCCCGGGAAAACCAGGAAATATCGATGAGAGTTTTCCTCAGATGGGACCAGGAGCCGTTCGAAGGAGCGGGAGTCTGGGCTTTTACCCGTGACCAGGCGGAAATCATGAAAGAAGAGTTCAAAAAATTAGCGGAAGACCAGTCCACCCCGGTCGAAAAGAAAGACTATGAAGCACTGGCGAGCATTCACGGTACATTCATAGGAACGACAAACAGAGACGGTAGAGTGTATTACAGCTTCGAAAATAAGGGAACATACCTGCTGGCCGCCGTGAAGAGAGGTTACTTCCCCGGATTTACCACAATACAGATCGGCACTATGCCTAAAGCAATGGTACTCGATACACCTCAAAAAGCCCGTGTTAATGAAACTGTGACCATGACCGTCACTCAGCGCGGCATCGGCACCCCCATTGAAAATGCCGGCATCTGGGCGTTCACCAGGGAAAAAGCGGAAGAATTGCAGGCTGAGATTAATGCAATCAGGGAGAGTTCCAATACCGCTGTAGAAGATATCGATTACGAATCTCTAGCAGACATTTACGGTGAATTTCTTGGTCGGACAAATAGTCATGGCCAACTCGATCATGCATTCTCCGAAGAGGGTGGTTACCTGCTTATCTCGATAAAGCGCGGATATATTCCCGGCAGGGCAGGTATCCGCATCGGCGAAACCTTCAGAGCACTCGCTCTCGAAGCACCAAAGCGCGCCCTTATTGGAGATGAAGTTACAATGACAGTATACGGTCGCGGAACGACCATACCGGTAGAAGGTGCCGGTATATGGGCGCTGACCAGGGATAAAATGGAATCAATCCAGGCAGATATGAAAGCCCTCAGGGAAAATGCCGCTGTTTCGGCCGAAGATACAGATTACGAATCCCTTATGAGTATTTATGGTGAATTCCTCGGACGGACGAACGAATCAGGTCAACTTACCCATGTATTCGACGAAAAAGGTGGTTACCTGCTGGTTACGATCAAGCCGGGATATTTCCCGGGCTGGGCCATTATAAGTATTATCGCTCCTCCGAGTGTAGATAGCTCTGAGGATGTGGTACGACCTTTCCGCAACAGCATCAACGCTACTTCACTACGCCCGAACTTACAGAATTCCGCAGTTATAACAGATGATACTCTCCAGTAATGAAATCAAGACACGGATATACCGGGCCGTCTTATATTGAGACGGCCCGGTATTACGTAAAGTATAGGCAGGTACGAAGCTTTGGAGTATAATAACCGTAACAATAATCTCCAGAACAAACGAATGCCGAAGATACTGGTAGTCGACGACGAAGCACATATTATCGAACTGGTGAGACTTTACCTTGAAAGGGAAGGTTACGAGGTAGATGAAGCTTCTAACGGCAACGATGCGGTCTTAAAACAGCATTCTGGAAGTCCCGACCTTATCCTGCTTGATCTTATGCTGCCGGATATCGACGGTTATGAAGTATGCCGTCGGATAAGAACTCAAAGCAATACCCCGATCCTGATGTTGACCGCCCGTAAAGAAGATATCGATAAAATCGTAGGACTTGAGCTCGGCGCTGATGATTATCTTACCAAACCGTTCAATCCGCGGGAGCTCGTTGCCAGGGTCAGAGCAATTCTCCGCCGCTATCAGGCAGGTCAACAACCCGGTGATATCGCAGAAATGGGAAAACTGAGGATAGATTTTCCCAGGCAGGAAGTGACGGTAAACAGCCGTCCGATCAAACTCAGGACGAAGGAATTCTCACTTCTGTCGACCTTCATCCGTAACCCGGGCATCGTACTCAGTCGGGAAAAACTTCTTGAGGATGTTTGGGGATTCGACTACTACGGAGAAAGCCGGACAGTTGACGTCCATGTCAACCATCTGCGGGACAAGCTGACCGGTTCCGGGGTACAGATAGAGACAGTCCGTGGCACCGGCTACAAGATTACCATCGGAGACGAAAAAGAATGAGTCTACGGATGCGATTGATCCTGTCGTTTGCCACAATCATTATTTTATGCCTGGCGGTTGTAGCATTAGCAGTCACGGTATCTCTCCAGAGTATCCGCGATAAGTATAGCCTGGACCAGCTTAGCAATATGGCAAGACCGATTTATGTCCAGGTGCTTTCGCTGGCCAGGGGAGAAGAGACCTGGAGAAATCTGCTCCAAGATCTTCAAGAACAGGCTACAAACAACAATTTATACATATTCCTGGCTGACAAAACCGGCAGGGTAGTGAGAAATATATCTCCTGAAGGAGAAAACCTCCAGATAAGCCAGTTGCCGATAGAAAACTTACCGACGAGCCAACAGCCGACGGAAAGCCTGGCAACAAGCGCGACCAGACCCGTACAGGGTACGTTCAAAGCACCGGACGGCAAGACCTTCGTGTATACATCGTATTATCTGGGCAGGCTGTTCAACACCCAGGCTGTTCTTAACTTCGAGACCCTGACCCTTGCCGTGCCGAGAAGCGGTACTTTGTCCATACTTGCCGGATTTTTCGGTCCCTTCCTCAGAATTGGACTGATCGCCCTGGCTGTATCGGTGGTGATTGCTTTTCTGATTGCCCGTTCCGTATACCGTCCAGTAAGTAAGGTTACGGCCGCAGCCGACAAGATAGCCGATGGAGATTACGACCAGGAAGTGCCCGTCGAAGGTCCGAAAGAAATCAAAACATTAGCCGCGCACTTCAATGAAATGGCTGGAAATGTAAAAGAATCACAGATGCAGCTCAGGCACTTCGTTGCCGACGTTTCACACCAGTTGAGGACTCCTCTGACATCCATCCAGGGATTCGCCCAGGCAATACTCGACGGTACTGCAAAAGACGATGAAGACCGGGAAAAAGCAGCCAGAGTAATCGATGATGAATCGAAGCGAATGATAAAGCAGGTCAACGAATTACTTGAGCTGTCGCGAATGCAGTCGGGGCAGCTCGAACTATCACTCGAACCCGTCGATATCAAGGAACTTCTCCTTCATTGCCAGGAAGTATTCAGTCTCCGGGCTGAAGAAACAGGCGTCCGGTTGATTACGGATATCGAGCCGCTGGTACCGGTATCCGGCGACGAAGACCGCCTGGAACAGGTCTTCAGCAACCTGCTGGACAATGCCTTGAAAAATACTCCCCGTCAGGGTGAAATAATAATCCGCGGGAGAAATATAGAAAACAATAAAGTTGAGATAATGATTTCTGATACCGGACCCGGAATCCCACCCGAACAGATTCCTTACGTCTTCGAGCGTTTTTACCAGGCAAGCGGGTTAAGAAGCGGATTCGGACTGGGCCTGGCAATAGTCAGGGAAATAATCATTCGCCACAATGGAGAAATCAGGGTAAAAAGTGAACCCGGTGAAGGGACGCAGTTCATTATTACCCTGCCCTCACGTTCCTTTCACCGGAAAGATGATGCTAATTAGCAGCTTCGGATGCTATATAGATTAGCACGTCATCACCGCAATCGATAGTCAATGTGGAACCTTCAACTTCGTAGCTTTCTGCTGCTTGCAGTATCTTCAGGTATTCGGTCTCCTGGTCCATTCTTCCTTCAGGCTCGCCGCACCACATTTCCGTGTGGCCAAGCATGCCTATACTAATTCCGTCATTTATCTCGTAATCGCCGAAATAGCTGTTGCATCCGGCCGACCCGGTTACTTGATTATCCTCACTGTTGAAAGTAGCCGTAACCTCTGTATCTTCAATAACATTCTGGAGATTATCACGGTCGCCATAAGAATCCAGTACCCATTCTGTGTCCTCGAGTTCACTCACTGAGGAACTACTACAACCTGTAAAAGTAAGAATCATTGCCGCTGATACTACCATCAGAAGAATCCCGCATTTCTTCATCTTGACCCCCCTCTCGTTCAACTGTTTTCACTGATTATAACGAAAAATCCTTAAATTAGTTAGAAAAATCACGAAATTGATAGAAAATAGGCATAAAATATCGATTTTAGCTATTGACTTTTCTGTAACGGATAGTCTATTCTCAGGTAATCATCCGATTCTCTGGAAAAGGAGGTGATACGATGCAGGCATATTGTGTAAAATGCAGAGCCAAGAGGGAGATGAAAGACCCGAAGGCAATCACCATGAAAAATGGTAAACCAGCAACACAAGGTACATGCCCCGTCTGCGGGACTAAAATGTTCCGGATCGGTAAGGCTTGACGTATAAAAGCTTTTATAGCTTGCATCATAAGGGGCGGTAGTAGTGCCGCCCCTTTTCATTTTCCAGCTTTCTTGGTATTCCGTTCACCGCATCCGTTTGACAACCTGGGTCTCATAACCATCGAACATACCGGGTGCCCGTTTCATGATTTCCTCCACGGTCCATTGACCGCCTTCAGGCCCGGATATATTCGCCACTGTCTCCGGTTTGCTGTAAAGTCCGACACTTGCACCGGAAATGCTGAAGCACGAACCACTGATATGGGCAGCCTTATCCGATGCCAGGTAAACGATCATCGGACCGATACCGTCCGGATGCGGTGTCATCTCAAGCGACGATCTTGAATCGGCACCCATAACCGCCATATTATAGGCGATCAGTTCGAATGAAGCCCTTGTCCTGGCGAACGGTGAAAAGGCATTGCAGGTTATTCCGTATTCATACAGTTCACTGGCGGCCGCTCTCGTCAGTCCCACCACGCCGGCATTAGCTGCAGCATACTCGACATGATTGAGACTGTCACCTATCCAGGATAACGAAGTGCAGTTGATGATCCTCCCCCACTTCTGTTCCATCATATGAGGAGCGGCGTGACGGATGGTGTTGAAATAGCCGCCCGGTTTTACAGGAACGACATGGTCCCATAACTCCCTTGACATTTCCCAGATATTACTGAAACCGAACGTCCCGGCAACGTTCACCAGTATATCTATCTTTCCATAGCTATTAATCGCCGTCTGTATCAGTTTCCCGGCAGTCTCGAAATCGGAGATATCCCCGAAGAACGGTGTAGCTTCACCGCCGCGTTCCTGTATCGTTCTGGCGGTGCTTTCAGCGTCGCCATTATATTCCTTCGTCAGTTTATTCACCCAGTCCTTCTGTTCCTGTGTCAATGCTTCATAGTGTTCAGGCTGCAGGTGAACGAAGCCTGTCGAGCCGGGTTTACGGTTATTGGTAACCACCTTCGCACCTTCTCCAGCCAACGCTATTGCGATACTTCTTCCTATCCCCTGCCCCGAACCTGCCACCACCGCCACCTTTCCTTTCAGAACATCACTCATATGAATCTCCTTTCGCTTGAAATACTCTGTAATACGGCAAGTGGCTCTATGCTAGGTGAAAATCCGAACAGTGTCAATAAAAACTACACTACTCTGTCATTACGAGTTTCGCCGTCTACAGGCGAACCATTGCAATCTATATAAATCGATAAGCTGTCATCCTGAGTCCCGAATATATCGGGGCGAAGGATCCCGTTCGATATTTACTTGAGATTCTTCGCTTCAATCAGAATGAAATATTATGGCTGCTACTTCAATTCATATAAAAATTATATCACCTGCCCCTTGACACTCATTCACTCAGGATGTAGAATGACATTCGTACACTCAAGGAGAGAAATAGAAAAACCGATGAATACAGCCCGGAATAATACAGCAATCATGTGTAACCGTGCCTCTGAAGGCAAGGTTCCCCGGGCTTATTGCGTCCGTTTCACAATGAAAACGTAACTGACGCACAGAAATATCAGGAAGTTTTTAAGCCCGGGAAGCATAAATCCCGGGCTTAATTATTTTAGTAAATAAATTTGGAGAAAGAACATGTTAAAAGGCGAAAAGGTTGTTCTAAGACCGGTCAGACGAACAGACATCGAGTACTTCCTGAAATGGTTCAACGATCCCGAAGTCACTCAGTATCTCAGTATGTACCTGCCGATGACCGAGATGGCTGAGGAAAAATACATCGAAGAACTGGGCACCACCGGTGTTGGAACAAAAGCATCGTTTGTAATAGAAGCCATCGATGGTAAAAACAACAAACCTATAGGGAATGTAGCTCTGAGTAACATCCATCCAAAAGACCACCACGCCGTGTTCGGGATCGCCATCGGTGAAAAAGATTACTGGAGTAAGGGCTACGGCACGGAAGCAGCACGCCTTATTATCCGCTACGGCTTCGAACAGCTTAACCTGCACCGTATTAACTCGTTTGCCATTTCCTTCAATGAAAGAAGCCTGAGACTTCACCTGAAAGTTGGATTCCAAGAGGAAGGCAGGCAGAGAAAGGCCATTTTCAAGAAAGGAGAATACCACGACCATGTCGTGTTCGGCTTTCTCAGGAGGGAATGGCTGGCAATGGGAAAGTCTGAAAGTTAAACAGTTTATACAGACAAGCCTGACTCAATGTATAATACCGAGGTAACAGAATAAATGATCACAATATCTAACATATCGAAAGAGTATATAGACAATGTCCTGTTCAGAAATGTCAGCTTCGATGTCAGCGCCCGTGACCGCGTCGCCGTTATTGGTGCCAACGGTTCCGGGAAAACTACTCTGTTCGAGATAATTACCGGTAATATCAAAGCGGATACCGGCAGCATAACCATGCGCAGGGGTACTACGATAGGCTACCTGAAACAGGACATCGTCTCATCCTCAAAAAAGAAACTCCTGGATGATATCGCATCTTCCTCCACCGAAATCACCGGAATGGCGCACCGGATAGATATACTCCGTGAAGACCTTGCGGAGGAGACCGACCCCGAAATCTCCGCCGAACTGATGACACAGCTTGGAGAACTCCAGAACAGGTTCGAGGCGGCAGGAGGGTACGACGCCGATCATGAAGCCAGGACTGTTTTGTCCGGACTGGGTTTCAAGGAAAGTGATTTCAACCGGTCGATGACCGAGTTCAGCGGCGGCTGGGTGATGCGTGCCGAACTGGCAAAACTCCTCTTTACCAACCCCGACGTGCTTCTCCTTGACGAGCCGACGAACCACCTCGACCTTGAGTCCTGTATCTGGCTGGAAAACTACCTGGACAAATACCAGGGAGCGGTACTCGTCACTTCGCATGACCGCGCTTTCCTGAACCGTGTCGTGACAAAGGTACTCGCCATCGAACCGGACGAGGTGCTTTTCCACCATGGCAATTATGACAGCTATGTGACGGCACGGCAGAAAGACCTCCAGACCAGGGAAGCCGCCGCCAGAAGACAGGAACTGATGATTAAAAAGGAAATGAGGTTTATCGAACGCTTCCGTTACAAGGCAAGGAAAGCCTCACAGGTACAGAGCAGGATAAAAAAGCTGGACAAAATAGAAAGAATAACCGTACCGAGAGCCACCAGGAAGATTGGTTTCCACTTCCGCGAACCGCCCCGTATCGGCGAGGAAGTCATCAAACTGAGTCATATCGACAAAGCTTACGATAAGAACGTGGTTTACACCGACCTGGACCTGACACTGCATCGAGGTGACAGGGCGGCACTGGTCGGCCCGAACGGCGCCGGCAAGACCACCCTGCTCAGGATGATGGCCGGAGTGCTGCCTTTCGAAAAAGGCGAGAGGAAGCTGGGGCATAATGCCTATACCGCCTATTACGCCCAGCACCTGCTGGAGCTCCTGGATCCGTCAAATAATGTACTGGATGAAGTGAGAAAATCGGCAAAGGATGAATCTGATGAACACTTGAGAGTAATCCTTGGTGCTTTCCTGTTTACCGCTGATGATATCTACAAAAAGGTATCGGTCCTCTCGGGAGGTGAAAAAAGCCGGCTGGCTGTCGCTAAGGTACTTCTCCAGTCGCCGAACTTCCTCCTGATGGACGAACCGACCAATCACCTGGATATACCGTCGCGGGAGATACTGACCGACGCCCTTGAAGCGTATAAGGGGACGCTGTGCTTTATCACCCACGACCAGACACTGATACGCCAGATAGCCAACAAGATAATCGATATCAGGGATGGGAATGTTACTGTCTTCGACGGTGATTACGACAGCTATCTTTACTGGAGAGAATCGTCATCTTCCGAAGGCAAAAAAGGTCCGGTACCTGTACCTCATCCTGCTCAGCCTGGTGTAAACCGCCGTGAACAAAAAGTCCAGGAAGGTGAACAGCGGAACAAATACTACAAGGAGTCCTCACCCCTGAGAAAACACGCTGAAAAGTTAGAAATAGAGATTCCGAAGCTGAAAGCGAGGCTTGGTGAAGTCGAAACACTGCTGGCTGATCCCGACCAGTACCGCGACAGGGAAAAAGCTGCCGCCACGGTCAAGGAATACCACGAACTCACTGCTGCTATACAGACCCTCGAAGAAGAAAGGAGAAAGATTACTGCCGAAATCGAGAATCTGAAACAAAAATTCGGGATAGCGAAAGAAGATACCAGTCCTTAGCTGCGGTAATTACTGTTATAATTATTCCGCTCGTCCTGAGAGCTTGTGAAGAAATAGGTTACTCTGCATAATTAAGGAAACCGGA
>CAZBQL010000058.1:0-19844 GCA_964493985.1 uncultured Dehalococcoidales bacterium | reverse complement strand
TCCACCATCTCTATCTCGTCCTGTCTGTCCGTGACCTGGCCGTCCAGGCGTGCTTGGAGAAGTTTTCCTAGTATTTCTTTCATTCGCGGTCCGGGTTTTATACCCATTTCCTCAAGGTCTTTACCGCTCAGGGCTGTCCTGACATTGCGGAGTTTATCGAGATAAAGGTTAATATTCTTTATTATGATCGAGGAATCGGTGGCGATTGTAGCGGCGACTAACGCTGTGTGCGACAGACCGTGAAGGAGGTTATATATCTCACCCGGTTTAAGTCCGGATTCTGATATTTTGTTAATTCTGCTCTTTACCAGGCACGCGTCTCTGAGTGTCCGGGTCTGGAGTTTGCGTAATCCCAGTCTGCTTATAAACTCTTCAGTCTCATCCTTGTTCAGCCGGTATGCAAGCAGCGTCAAGTAGAGTTCTGTTGAGGGTGAGTTTGGTGAAACCACCTCACGAGCTTTCATGAATTTTTCGGTTAGCCAGTTATCACCTTGCAGTGATGGATGCAGCTTTTCAAGGACTCCCAGGTTGCCGGCACGGCGGATAGCCTTTTCGGGGAACTCTTCTTTGAGTACCAGTTCGAGTTCGTGGCGTATCCGGTCGCGGCCGATTGTATTCAGCATATTTATATCACGTTTAAGCAGCCTTAACGTGTCCGGTTCCAGCGTGAAATCCAGTCGCTGCTCGTATCGAATCGCCCTCCAGATACGGGTGGCGTCGTCGATAAAGCTTTTTTCATGAAGGACTCTTACTATCCGTTTCTGGATATCTTCGCTACCATTGTATGGATCTAATAGTTCGCCTGAGGAGATGTCTACAGCCAGGCTGTTGATGGTGAAATCCCGGCGTGACAGGTCGGTGACAATATCTCCGGCTTCAACTGCGGGGAGAGCACCCGGCTTGGAATAGGTCTCGGAGCGGGCGGTAGCGAAGTCGACACTCCAGCCTTCCCATTTCACGGTGGCGGTGAGGAACCGGGTGTGAAATGTCACTTTGCCTTTCACTTTTTCAGCAAAATGACGGGAGATTTCTATGGCGTCCCCTTCAACCACGAGGTCAAGGTCGAGACTGGAACGCCCGAGGAGCAGGTCACGAACTATCCCGCCGACCATGTACAGTTTATGTTGCTGTTCTCCGGCTACTTGACCAGCAATTGAAAGAATTTCCTGCATTTCCGCCGGAAGTTGACTTTTTATCAATTCCGAGATGTTGTCAGATTTCTTCATTAGCTCTACAACCGTACCGTGCAGTCAGAATTATATCACATCGGTGTTCATTCGGTTCAGGTTTTCATGGAACAAATAACGATTCAGGGATTATTTTTCGCTTGGTGTCCCGAGTCTATTGACCGTGAAACTGTTTACTGTTAGGATGGAAAACGTATGTCAAGATTAATCAGGAGAGAAAGGGAAAACTGAAAGATACTACCGAGCGCCTTGGTTACGCGCCGTTGGGGAAACTACTTCTCAGTTTAAGCCTGCCTGCTATAGCCTCACTGGTAACCATGGCGCTTTATAACATTATAGACACCTTCTGGGTAGCAAGAATAGGGCACGAACCGATTGCCGCACTAACCGTGATACTGCCATACACGATAATTATCATGGCTGTAGGAGTAGGCACGGGTGTCGGTGTGAGTTCGCTGGTATCGCGCCGGTTTGGCGAAGGTGAGATAGAGGTTACCAACAGGATTGCCGGCCAGGTATTTCCATTAACATTTGTTTTCGGTTGTATCTTCCTTGTGGCTGCCGTTTTCCTCGCAGACCAGATACTCGAGGTCTGCGGAGCGACTCCCGATATCATGGAATATGGCAGGCAGTACCTGACAGTTATAGGATTTGGCGGATTTTTCGTGTTTTTCGGAATGGTTTCCTCGGAATTACTACGTGGTTCAGGTGATGCGGTAAGACCGATGGTATTCATGATTACTGCCGGTATTATCAATATGATACTTGATCCGTTTCTGATATTCGGGTGGTGGGTATTTCCGAAGATGGGTGTCAGCGGGGCGGCCCTGGCTACGGTGATAGCTCAGGGAGTAGGAGGAGGACTGGCACTTTTGTATATAGTTGCCCGAAAATCTTCCTACAGGATCAAGCTGTCATACCTGAAACCTGACCTGAATATAATCAAGGATATATACAGGGTCGGACTGCCTTCTATGCTGACGGAGGTTTCCGAGAGTATCTGTTTCATATTGCTGAATAATGTTCTGGCCGGTTACGGTTCCATGGCAATTGCTGCCATAGGTATCATCATCAGGGTCGTTGACTTTGCATTTATGCCGATTATCGGTGTAGCCGAAGCGCTACTTCCTATTATCGGATTTAATTACGGAGCGCGAATCTGGAAGCGAATGTGGGGTTCTCTTAAGCTGGCAGGGACATGGCTGGTAGTACTTCTCGGCGTAGCTACTATTGTGATGGAAGTCCTGGCTCCTCAATTAATAGGTATATTTAACCAGGAGGAGGAAATGCTTGAGTTGGCGGTACCGGCGATGAGAATCGTTATAGCGGTATTACCCCTTATCGGGCTTGCCATAATATTTGTGGTTACCTTCCAGGCAATGGGAAAGGGCAGAGAAGTGCTCCTCCTGTCCCTTTCGAGGCAGTTCATTTTTTTCGTACCGTTAATTTATATACTACCCGGGTTTATGGATGTAACAGGAGTGTGGGTGGCGATGCCTGTTTCCGATGTATGTGGATTTCTTGTAACAGGTTCCTGGCTGTTACGTGAATACAGGAAATTGCGGACGGTCGGTGGATGGAAGGACCTTCCTGAGACTGATTTTTCTGATAACAGAGATTAAGCTCGAAGTGGTAAGTCTTCTGTTAAGGCCAGTTTTTGTTTTTCTCGGTATCTCCTGATACTGTTAAGGTGTCGTTTTTTCCCATCATTACTCATATTTTTATACTTGTGGCTTTCTGTATAACATCTCGTTGAGCAATATATTCTCCGGTTAGGCGGGATAACGGCACCGCATTGTTTACATACTTTGGTTGCATTGTGATAGGAGTTTATCTGACTGATTGCTGTCGTCGACCACAGGAGATATTGGCCATTATTGGCTTTCCATTCCTTTGCAGGAGTGATCACCCCGTTGTTATACAGGTCCAGGATATGATGGCGGGAGAAGCCGAATAGTTTTCTTAGCTGTTCAGTCGACATCAGTTTATGCCCGGTCGTACCGTAATTACTGATAAGTATCTGCCTGATTCGTTCTTTTGATCTTCCTGTTTTATCGGCTATCTGCTGGAGTGTCGAGCCGGAGCGACGCATAGCGTAAACAGCATTGATATTTACATTGCTTCTGGTCCTTATTGATAGTTCCATAACCATACCTCACAATATCAGGCGGTATGCCTTTTTTAGGGGACTAGCATCCAGATGGTAGTGTTACCCGATTTATATCCGGAACAATCATTCCCTGTGTATAGTATGATATTCCTGCAAGCCTGCCATCGGTATATATACCGCTTTTATGAAGTTATATTTCAATGAAATATTAAATACACTCAAGTGAAAACACCTGTTATTGATACAGTGATGTGTATTAAGGTTACATATCGTTAAAGGGAGGTGAGGGTGGATAAAGAGTGTTAAAACACTCGCGGGGGATATCCACCCTCGGCATGGAGAAGGGAGCCGGCTAATTTACTATCCTGACAGGGAACCGATTGGAAGAATCCATCGACCGTACTTGGTATATACTATTATCGCGGCTGAGCCGTATACGGCTGCTCCGCCGCAGATAAGACCTACTACACCGGGTATTACCGCCGGTAGGATATCATAGAAATGTAAAGCCAGCAGGCCGAATAACAGAGTCAGGCTGAGAAATATTAGAACATGAAGGCGTGATATCTTAAAGGTGCCTATACTCATGTAAGCGGTAAAGACACCCCAGCAGATACAAAGCCACGCTAGACCGGGGCCATCCAGCTTGATCAGTCCTATCCATTGTAGGAGAAATCCAAGGCTCAGACCAAGCCAGAATGCCCCGTAAGAAGCGAAAGCGGTGAAGCCGAAAGCATCACCTCTTCGCGCGTCGATAATGCCTGCAATTATCTGAGCTATTCCTCCCCAGAAAAGCCCGTAGACCAGGGGGATGGTACTGTCGATCAAACCGATATTATGTATCTGCAGTAGAATAGTATTAAACCCGAAACCTGCCAGCCCGACAGCACCGGGATTAGCCCACTGGTTTATTTCGTTTTTGGTAATCTCACTTTCCATATTTAATCAATAATACCCGTTTAGAATCGAGATGCCATCAGCAATTATGCTTATTTCTCATCAATGGTAAATACGGGTGACTGCGGGTGACTATCTATACCTGGAGTTCGGGTCATCGATTGCCATGTATCCACGTAATTCTTATAATTAATTCAGACAGATGAAAGTAGCAGCAATCGTTGGCATGGCGGGTTCGGGCAAGTCTGAAGCAGCCGCCCGATTCGAACAGGACGGATTCAAGCGGATACGGTTCGGTGACATCACGGACGAGGAAGTAGCCCGCAGGGGCCTGGCCTTGAATGAAGAAAATGAACGTAAGGTCAGGGAAGCATTACGCTGTGAAAACGGGATGGCTGCCTACGCGATTTTGAACAAACCGAAGATAGACGCTGCACTAAAGACTTCCAATGTAGTTGTCGATGGACTGTATTCCTGGGAGGAATACCTGTTTTTGAAAGAGTCCTACGGAAACGATTTGTATGTTATCGCGGTATTCTCATCTCCCGATACGAGACATTCACGGCTTGCTGCCAGGAAAATACGAGGACTGACGAAGGAAGAATCTTACGGCAGAGACAAAGTTGAAATAGAGAACATTAATAAAGGCGGACCTATTGCGATGGCGGACTATACTATAATCAATGAGTCTACCATGGAGAACCTGATAGCTGAAACGGACAAGATAATATCGAGGGTAAAAGGATGAATGATTTCACCAGGCCGGATTTCGATGAATATATACTGAAGATAGCCTCGGTTGTGGCTGAACGCTCGACCTGCCGCCGTCACCATATGGGCGCGGTAGCGGTCCGGGACAAGCATATTCTGACCACGGGGTATAACGGTGCTCCTGCCGGACAGAAAGACTGCCTGGAGCTTGGCTGTATCCGTGATGAAATGCACATAGCTTCCGGTGAAAAGCAGGAAACCTGCCGGGCTATTCATGCCGAACAGAACGTGATTATACAGGCCGCTCTTCACGGTATCAGTCTTGAAGGAAGCACAATTTACTGCACTCATACACCCTGCGTTCTCTGTGCCAAGATGCTGGTGAATGCCAGGATCAAGAGGTTTGTCAGTTTCAGTAAATACAGCGATGACAGGTTTATCGAGCTTTTCAGGGAAGCCGGTATCGAGATCGATATTAAAGACAGGCCGCCATCCCAGATTACTTACCTGGACTGAATGGTTGCCGAAGCCTATACTGCAAGGAAATCCAAGTGAATACTGAAGGGATCAACCGATGATAACCCGAGCCGAAAGAGAATACCCGACACGACCGATAGCCTCGGTAGCGGCATGCGTTTTCAAAGATGATAGAATTCTTCTGATACAACGCGGCACTCCACCGAGTAAAGGGCAGTGGAGTGTTCCCGGTGGGGCGATCGAACTCGGAGAATCTTTCGAGGATACCGCAAAGCGTGAACTGGATGAGGAATGCGGCGTAGAAATCGAGGTAGACGATATATTCGATGTTGAGAACTTTATCATCCGCGACGAAGACGATAATATTCAATATCACTATGTTGTGACATACGTGACAGCGAATTATATCTCCGGAAATATCAGGCCGGGTCCTGAGGAAATGGATGTTTGCTGGGCGACCAAAGAGGAATTGATGAGTGTTGATATGAATTCCATTACCCGAGGTTATATGCTCAAGGCTTTCGAAAAAGTGAATTCAATTAGTTTAGAACTTGACATCGGTGATACAATTAGTTAACAAAACGAGTAATGAATGACTGAATCAATCGTTATCGAAGGTCTGACCAAGTACTATGGCAAGTTTCTTGCCTTGGACGGTCTGTCTCTGAAGGTAGAGGAAAATTCGAACATTGGGCTTCTCGGTCCTAACGGAGCAGGTAAGAGTACTACCCTTAAAATTTTGTGCGGCCTGATACGTTCCTCATCAGGCAGCGCTTATATACACGGGATTAATGTCGCCGAGAAACCGGAGCAGGCCCTTGCCAAGATTGGCGCTATAGTCGAAACCCCCGAGTTCTATACCTACCTTACACCTGAAGAGATACTGAGTTACCTCGGTAAAATTCGTGGTATGAAAGGTAATTATCTGAAACAGCGAATCAAGGAAGTAATTGGACTTGTCAGACTCGAGCAATGGAAAAAACAGAGAATCGAAAAATTTTCCAGGGGCATGAAGCAGCGCCTCGGTCTCGCCCAGGCAATGCTCCATGATCCTCCGGTCCTTATCCTGGATGAACCGGGCCTGGGACTGGACCCGCGCGGCGTGGTGGAATTCAGGGCGATTATAGAAGAAGTAGGGAAGGAAAAGACGGTATTTTTCGCTTCTCACCAGCTCACGGAAGTATCCCAGATATGTAAAGAAGTAGCAATCATCGATCATGGAAAGTTACTTACCTATGACAGTATTATGGAACTTGAGAAAAAGTATGAATCACTCGAACAGGCATACCTCCAACTGACCGGAGGAGAATTATGATAGAGTTTGAAAAACTCAGGATAGTAGCTGCATATGAATTTCTGAAACATATTCGCCGGAAGAGACTATATGTAATTCTTGGTCTAACGCTTATTTCCGAGCTGGCGGTCATTATTCTTATCCCGCTGTTGATGGATGGCAAGTACCCTGACAGCGTAATGGCGATGGCGGCCACACTCACTGTCGGTCCGAGCCTTGCCACGATCGGCGCCGTTTTTTTTGCCGGTGACGCCATTGCCGGCGAGTTTGAAGGCAGAACAGGCTTTATACTTTTTACAAATCCTGTCAAACGTACCACATTAATATTGGGCAAGTACCTGGCAAGCTGCGCGGCAGTGATATTGCTGGTAATATTCGGATATGTCATCACTGACATCACTCTTTTCGCGATATATGGAGAGGTCCCCAGCGAGACATTCAATTCGTTCGGGCTGTGCCTTCTCTTCGGAGGCGCCGTTTTATCGATTACTTTTTTCTTCAGCTCTATCTCCAAGGGGTCGATGGGCGCAACGGTAATTACCCTGGTGCTGATAATGGTAATATCCAATATAGTGGAAAGCGTACTGGCGATGGCAGGTGAACAGTATTTTTACCTCCCATCAGTTGGAGGGGATTCTATTGCCTTAGTCTACGGCGGGGCGGAGCTTTACCAGAATTTAATACCAGCCGGAGCAGCTAGTAGGCCTGGTATGGAAGCGTTCCTTAACATGAAGGTGCCGGACATAGGTTATATTGCCTATTCAATGACCGGATATCTGGTGGTCTGTCTTGGCCTGAGTCTATGGATAAGCAGGAGACGACAGTTAGCCTGAATGGATGATAAAGAAATGGTTGCCGGATAAGATAATGTCCGTATCTCACGCAAAAGTAATCGTCAACCCGGCGGCAGGGGCAAATAAGACCTATAAGAAATGGCCCCAGTTGAACCGTCTGCTCAATCATATCGGGCTGTCCTTCGATCACCAGTATACGGAAGGTGAAGGCCATGCCATCGAACTTGCCCGTAATGCCGCTTCTGATGGATACCGTTACCTGGTTGCCGTCGGGGGTGACGGAACGGTCAACGAGGTTGCCAACGGTATTCTTAATTCCGGAAATGCAGGTGAAGTCTCGTTCGGTGTGGTAAGTACCGGTACGGGAAGTGATTTTGCCCGCTCTGCCGGTATGCCTATGGACTATGTTAATGCCTGTTCCGCGCTGACAAGCACAAAAAGACTGGTAATCGACGCAGGAATCGTCGAATACCATAAGAACGGACAAAAAACTCAGCGTTATTTTGTGAATGCGGCCGGTGTAGGATTTGACGCCGCAGCAGTGGAATCGACTGAGAAAATTCCGAAGTATTTCGGCGGAACGATTCCTTATTTAACGGGATTACTCCGGACGTTGATCGGCTACAGGAACAAGTCTGTCGTGATGGATATTAACGGCGTCAGAAAGTCCATGAAAATCCTCAGCGTGATCGTGACAAACGGTAATTACCTGGGTGGAGGTATGCATGTAGCTCCCGATGCTGTGATGGATGACTCGCTCCTTGATGTAGTGGTGATAGGTGATGTAGGAAAATTCGATCTTCTGAAATCATTACCTATGATCTACAGGGGGACTCATGGCAATCATCCCAAGGTAAGTATTGAGAAAGCTGCTGAGGTTTTCATCGATACTTCCGAACGGGTCCTCGTTCACGCAGACGGTGAACTGCTGGGCGAAGGTCCGGCGTCGTTCAGACTGCTTCCATCGGCTTTAAGCCTGGTGGTCTGACGGCTGCTGTATTTAATCGATATTTTCGTTCTGGTAGGTTCCGCTATAACCATCAGTTTCTTCTGTTAATCTGAAAAATACAAGCTGGACTACCCGGGCATTTTTCTGTATCCGAAACCCGCCCGGGTGGTATACGTTGAGAAGCGACTCGGAACGCCCGGAGTATCCGGCATCCCAGACCGCCGTACCTACCGATACACCGCACCGGAGCAGGCTTGACCTTGGTCTGGCCAATGCCATAACATTGTTAGGCAGGTGGACTATTTCGTTATACGTGATCGAGTAAATACCGGAGTTTAGTTTGATAAAACCTGTGCCGTCGAATTCCAGAGGGGATAATTCGGATACAACCCGTTCGGCGTTGTTGACGGCGATCTGCCCCGGGGTCTGAAGACGGGAAATGTCGCGTAAGGTGATATCGAATCCGTTGGGCTGGACCTGTGATTCAAGGTCAAGGTACCCTTCAACCAGGGGTGGGTCCTGATCGATTAGTTTTCGAATATCATTCGCGGACAGGACGGCTGTCATATTACAAAGGTAGTATAACATTTTGGGATGAATGCAGCGATAATACAGGAGAAAATTGTTTGACGAACAATAAATACAGGCTTCTGGTAGTAGATATCGACGGAACGCTTCTTGATGTTAATAACAGAATTTCGGATATCGATAAACAGGCATTGAAAGAAGTGGTTGATTCAGGTACGCGGGTATCCCTTTCCACAGGACGGGTAGTACAGGCAAGCCTGAGATTCCTGGAACAGCTTGAACTTAAAGGATACCATATGTTCTTCGACGGCGCCCTGGTGTACAGCCCGGAAAAGGACGAAGAGGTATATGTCGATCCGATCAGCGCTGATATTATCGGGGAGATGATCGAGTATTCACGGAAGATCCAACTCGATTTCGACCTGTATTCGATCACACAGTTCTTTGCCGAGAGGGAGTCCCGGGCAACCGATATACGACGTGATTTCTTTAAACTGGACGCGACGATAGTCGATTTCAGGGAAATTCAGCATAAAGAGAGGTTCATCAAGGGAACTCTGGTAGTTTCATCCGCCGAGGAGAAACAGAAAGCCAGGGATTTTGTCGATCATTTTAATAACAAGCTGAATTTCTCCTGGACGAAAACACCGGCTTATCCTGATATCGATTTCATAAATATTATTGCCAATGATGTATCGAAGGGTAAAGCCCTGAGAGCACTGACATCATTTATGGGAATATCATTGAATGAAGTGGCAGCTATTGGTGACGGAATGAACGATATTCCTTTGCTTACTTCTTCAGGTCTTGCAATAGCAATGGCAAACGCTCCCGACGAAGTAAAGGTAATTGCCGATCATGTCACATTGGATGTCGATCACCAGGGAGTAGCTGAAGCCGTGAGAAAATATATTCTGTGAAGCTATATTTCGGAGTTTTCATCCGGCATTGACGGAGGTACTATGAAGATACTGGCAGCGGTCCAGGGAGAGTACGGAAAACGGATCGCGAAAAATGTTGTCGAAAGAATGCCTGATGACTGGCAACTTGAGACGGTTACACTTCCGCAGGCTTTGCCGGTACTGATTGATGAACCGGTAGAATTCCTGCCCTCGGGTATACCCTCTGCTGACCTCTTACTTGGGCTTATCGAGTCCGATGGTGCTGCTCAGCTTGTGCCGGCCCTGGCACGTATCAGTGGAGCAAAATCGGTGATAGTACCGGTGGATAATCCGGTCTGGCTGCCGCCGGGACTCCAAGGACAGATAGAGCAGGAGATGATGCGGGATGGAATAAAGAGCGTTTACCCGAAGACTTTCTGCACACTTACGGAGAACAGTGCCGGGTATCGAAGTAATACAGTACCGTACGATGACGAGGTGATTTCCTTATTCGCACGGTATTTCGGTCGACCGAAACTCACTATTTTATTGGATGACAGCGGTGAGAAAATTACCTCCGTTGCCGTCGAACGCGGTTCTCCCTGTGGTTCTACTCATCATGCAGCCGGAAAGATGGTCGGTATGTCAATCGATGATGTAATACCCCGCACCGGACTTGTGGTCCACCAGTTTCCCTGTTTGGCATCCATGCAACAGGAAGAGATCGATAAGGGAGTTTTCGAACCCCTGATGAATATATCCGGGTACGTGATGAATGAAGAGATCGAAGTTGAGTTGAAACCTGCCGATTGAAGACTGGTAATCGATATTTTAAGCAGTACCCTTAGCCGGATTCCTGCGACGAAGAATCAGGGCGACGACCAGAGATATTACCACAACAAGACTGCCGATAAATATACCTATAAGCCGCCAGTCGACTTTAAAGCTGGCGGCTATACTTTTATTGCAGTCCATAACGACGAATACCGGATTATCCATGCTCGTGAGTTGTTTCCCCCAACCATTAAAGGTGTACCCGAAAGAAGGGACCGCCTCGATAGTAATGACAGACCCCTGGCTGTAACTTTTTGTATACGGGAAAGACCATGGTTCCGTAAGATCGATCTTCACGGTACCACCGCCGGTGCTGACATCCACGGTCAGGCTGAAAGAATCTCCTGCTCAAGCCGCTTTCGTCGACTCAGGAGCAGGTATTGTTACAGCCATTAGCGCTAAGACAGCCATTACAGTGAGTACTGTAAGAAACCTGATGATTTTGCTATTTATACTGATTTTAATATTCATAGTAGGTTATCTCTTAAATAGTTTTTTCCACCAGGGTATATTGTCATCGAATCCCTGTATGACGAATGTATGTTCGCATTTACCACAGCGCCAGGTACGGTACTGCTTGTTATAATATGTGTTTGAACTTCCACAGCGAGGGCAGGTAGACCTGATTTTCTTCGCCGTTTCTTTGTCCATCTGGTCCCAGTATTCGTCATGCCAGCCGGGACGTCCGGGCATTGTATCCTCCTGTTTGATTATATATTAATTATAACATTAATTATAAATGTCGTAATTTCTTCTTACATATGCAGTTCTATGATGTCACCATCCTGCAGGATATGGTCCCTTTTTGCCATTAAACCATCGTGCTTCCCTGATCCCCAGATACGGGCAAATTTCAGGTTGGCAGCGAAATCTTTGTGGACTTCGGTAGCGGCGTCTGCCAGAGTGCTGCCCATCGGCAGCACGATGGGATCATTCATATCAGGTTTCTGCCCGGGAGTCTTGGTGTAGACGCGGATAATCTCCAGGAGCCGAAATATAGCCAGTTTTAAGTCCTCCAAACCCGTTCCCCTGGCTGCCGAAACAGCCAGTACCGGGAAATCATCACGGTACAATTCCATCAGTTCGTAGTTTTCTACTGCTCCTTCTATATCTATCTTGTTACCGATTATCAGCGCTTTTTTACTGTGCCTGATAATTTCTTCATCATTGCTTTCACCCGCTGTTCTGCCGATGCCGATACGCATTCCAGCCAGTTCGGAAGTTATGGTTTCCATCTGTAAAAGCGGGTCTCCCGAGAGGTCTATCACTACAAGCAGGGCATCCGCCCTGACCAGGTTGGGTGGCAGGAGAGCCAGAGTTGAACCGGATACCAGCGGGGGGGTATCGAGTAACTGGATCTGTATATTTTCGTATTCCATCATCCCGGGAATTATTGTATAGGTTGCGAACGGATATTCCGCGACTGTTGGAGAAGCGTTGGTCAGGACGTCAACCAGTTGAGATTTGCCGGAATTCGGTATACCGATAACCGGTACCTGGGCAGCGCCTTCTTTCTGCACCGTCATTGCCGCTCTCTGGGCTGCCGCTTTTTTACCACCGGACTGCATAAGCTTGGCGATTCTTCTTCTTAGATCGGCTTTCAGGTGATCGGTACCCTTATGCTTGGGCATTATAGCCAGCATTTCTTCAAGCGCGGCTATCTTGTCAGGTGCGCTTTTCGCCTCGCGGTAGCGTTTCTCGGCATCGAAATAATCCGGGGGCAGATTGGTAGGCATTTTTCTGACCAAACTCCGTTGAATTTCTTTACTTCTATAAATTATACATTATCGTATCTGTTTGATTGAAGCCTGTGTACACCATGCTGTCTATCGAGTAATTTTCATTGTACTACCTCGCCTGGGGGTGATACTATGAAATATAGAGATAGATATAGAGATGAAGAAGAAACTTAAGAAGATACTTTCAGAGAGAGACAGGCTGGAGATAGAGGATGATTCCCTGATACCGTCCGCCGTTTTAATACCGTTACTCGAAAAAGACGGTGAATACCATCTGCTTTTCACCAAGCGGACCGATACGCTGAGAGACCACAAGGGGCAGGTATCTTTTCCCGGCGGGCGATGTGAGAAGCATGATGCGACACCGCTGGACACCGCTCTAAGGGAGTGCACCGAGGAAATAGGGCTTTGCACAGATACGGTCGAGATTCTCGGAGCTCTCGACGACAGACCGACCATGCATACTAATTACCTGATCACACCATATGTCGGCGTAATACCCTGGCCGTGCGAATTGAATATCGATCCGGTAGAGGTCGATGAGATATTCACAGTCCCTGTTACTTCTCTTCTGGACAAAAATACCCTGCGGCAGGAAGATGACCCTGCGAATGACGGCACCAGCGACGGCTATTTCTACTACTGTGACAACAGGATAATCTGGGGAGCGACCGCCCGGATTATTACTCAATTCCTGGATTTATGGTCGAGGGCATCGAAAAAAGACTAATATCCGTGTCCAGATAAGCTTGTTTCCTCTTGACCATCAACAAGTTTCACTGTATTCTTTTAAGTACATCATTTGTGAGAGAGTATCATCCTTTTGGAGTATCCAAATGAAAGCAGCAGTAATAATGGATATGTACGGCTGCCCGAACCGGTGCAAGCATTGCTGGTTAAGGCACGACAGGAATGCGAATACGCCGGTGGAAGACTTCATCTGGCTTGCCAAACAGTTCAAAGAGTATGAAAGAGACGGGAAACCTTTCTTCGAGGAACTGGTATTCAACACCTGGTACCGTGAACCTGATTATCCGGATAATTACCGGGAATTGTGGGAACTGGAAAATCGGCTGAGTACCGGTAAGGTCCCGCGATTCGAACTGGCAAGTATCTGGCGGCTGGCGAGGGATGAGAGTTATGCTCCGTGGCTACGAGAACTTGGAGTAGAGATAGTACAATTAACGCTTTTTGGAACTGAAGAGAACACTGATTACTTTAAAGGAAGAAAAGACGCCTACAAAGAACATTTACAGGCGATCGATATTCTACTTGAGAATGAAATAGTACCGAGGATACAGATATTCCCTTTTTCAACGATTATCGATGATATTAGCAGGCTGTACCGGGTGCTGAAGGATATCCGGCTTGAGGAACGGGTGAACGCTCTCGGAAAGGAATTTACCTGTTTTCTGAATACAACGAATCCAATCGGAGCCGGATTTAATTTGGAAGATATCAGATTCAGGAGAAGCGATATTTCTAAACTACCTAAGTATCTTGTTGATAAGACATTAAAACATTTCAATTCTGAGAATACACATACACTGTGGAAAACAGAAGCGGAATTACTGCCTTCACTTCTTGAGGAAGATAATCCTCTGAATGAAGAATCCGAAATCCTTGCCTTCATGGTAGATGCAGATTTTAATGTTTATCCCAATTTCGGTGAGATTGCCGAATGGTGGTGCCTTGGAAACGTAAAGGAAGACGGTGTAGAGAAAATCATCGATAATTTCATCAAACGGAGTACCCCGGGGATGAAAATGAATTTCGAGATCCCGGTCAGGTATTTCGCTGAAAAATATGGAAAACAGGATGATGAACGACTTTGGACAAAAGTAGACATTGTCCAGAAATGGCATCGACTCGAAGCTATGAACAACAGGGAAGCATATTTATAGTCAATATTTTGCTGGCAGAATCCGTATACATAAGCTGTCATCCTGAGTCCCGACGGAGTCGTGGACGAAGAATCTCGTTGCATACCCCAAAAATATAAACCTAGGGAAATAAACAGGGATTGATTAACACTGAGACGGGATTCTTCGCTACGCTCAGAATGACACATTTTTTTCATTTTGACACAGCACTTCATTTTCAAAGAGATGACAAAATACAACCATCAATATATGATTGATGTTATTAAGTATTGACAGATGACATGTCACAGTATATAATGTCAAGTATAATTGATATTACGCAAGTAAAATAGATTAACCAGATACTGCATTAATGTAAATTTGAGGATATATGGCGGAGAAATCAACCGGAAAAACTGACGAAGAAAATACCGGTAAAGATCATGGCCTTGTATTAATTAATACCGGAAACGGCAAGGGGAAAACAACAGCCGCTATGGGGTTGATGTTGCGTGCCTGGGGACATGACAGGAAAGTAATCATGCTTCAGTTCGTGAAGAATACCAAGGCTAATTTCGGCGAACATCGGGCTGCCAGGCGGATAGGTCTGGAAATAATCGCCGGCGGCGCCGGATTTGTTATCCCCGGGGTTGCCGGCGATGTCAAAAAAAGTATTCGCTTGTCGAGGGAATTGTGGAGTCGTGCGGCAAATACAATCGCCTCCGGCGAGTACGATATGGTTGTCCTGGATGAGTTGAGCTATCCTCTGAAATACGGATGGCTTGATGTGCAGGAGGTTATCAGTGTACTACGAAACAGGCCGGATAAAGAGCATGTGGTGATTACGGGGCGGGATATGCCAGATGAGTTAATCGAATTTGCCGATATGGTAACCGAGTTTACCGAGATCAAGCATCATTTCAATAACGGTATCGAAGCACAACCGGGAATAGAATTCTGACAATTGGCGTTCACTCATTCCATTCACCTCGCCTCCCTTCCCGGTCGTCACGGGAAGGGAGGGTGCGGGGTGACGGTAATGTACTCCATAATGCGATCAAATATTTACCTAAATTGTTGCTTATACCTCACACTTGCTATAATGAGGGAAAATCTACCTTACTTGTAGTTTGATCAAGCGTGGTGAATTATGATCGAAGTATTGCGCAATAAAAACCTTACGACCAAGTTCCAGATCCTTGCTGAAATCGCGGACAGGGGCCCCGAGATCCAGCAGAGGGAGATTGCCAGGAAACTCGATATAACCCCGCAGGCGGTATCGGACTATATTGCCCAGCTTATCAAGGATGACATGTTGATATCCAGGGGGCGTTCGAGTTACAAGGTAACAAATGAGGGTATAAACTGGGTAATCAAGGAACTGAAGGAGCTGAATAATTACAGCATCTCGATACAGCGGGCTGTGAACAGTATATCCGTCAGTGCTGCGATAGCGGCTGACGACCTGAAAAAGGACCAGCAGGTAGGACTCAGGATGAGAGACGGACTGCTATTTGCCACCTCAGATACCGATGCGGGTGCAACAGGTAAAGCCACCACCGCTGCGAAGGCGGGTGACGATATCGGAATTTCAGATATAAGAGGAATTGTCTCACTTGAAATAGGGAAAGTGGTGATCGCGATAGTCCCGGGAATCGAGAAGGGCGGTTCTGGAAAGGTAAATTACGATGCCCTGAACAGACACATCAAGGGAAGTCAGTTCATAGTTTCGATGGGGCTGGAATCTTATGCCGCTTTGAATAAAGCCGGCGTGGATTTTTACCAATTCGGCGCGATCGAGGCTGCTATCGAGGCGGCTAAGTGCGGCCTTAAACCACTCGTCGTCTGTGTTGAGAATGAAGCTTCCAGGCTTATATCAAGGCTGGAACAGGAACGAATTGATTACGAACTGCGGGAAGTGTCAAAGAAATAGACGTCTTTGATAGTACCCGAATATACTGCGCAAAAAACTGAAATCGAATTATCACAGATTCCATAAAGGAACAACCGTATATGCTTGTGTATCTGTATATTTTACCCCTGGCGCTGGTCATCGACCTGCTGATAGGAGAATATCCCGTTTTTCTTCATCCGGTGACTTGGATAGGAAATGTTATTTCATTTCTGTTAAGAGCAGTGCCCGGGAAAGGATCGGCACTGCAGTTCACTTACGGTATGTTAATTGTTGTTTTAACGGCTGCCTTATTTACCGCTCCCGTGTTTTTCCTGCTGTACTATCTCAAGGACTGGTCGACTATTGGTTTTATTATCGTCGCCGCTCTACTCCTGAAATCCACGTTCTCCATCAGGACCCTGTACCAACTGGCGAATAACGTAAAAAGACTGCTGGATGATGGCAAAATTTCCGACGCCAGGAAAGAGACTTCATACCTGGTAAGTCGCGATACAGCCAATCTTAACCAGGAACAGATAACATCGGCTATCGTGGAAATGGAGGCTGAGAGTATAACGGACAGCCTGGTAGCACCGCTGTTCTACTGGCTGATCTTCGGTGTGCCGGGTGCGATTGCTTATCGTGTGATAAACACATTCGATTCGAGGATAGGGTATCATGGGGAGTATGAATACACAGGAAAATTCGCGGCGCGACTGGACGATATCCTGAATTATATTCCGGCACGTCTGGCAGGACTGCTTCTCGTGGTGACCGCGTATATAACGAGGAAAAACGGGAGAAAAGCCTGGAAAACCATGCTAAGCGATCATAATAAGACAGCCAGCCCGAATGCCGGTTGGACAATGTCTACTGCAGCGGGAGCGCTCGGAATACGACTGGAAAAGCCAGGACATTACAGGCTGGGACATACAGGCAAAGAGCCTGATCCATCATCGATATCCAATGGTTTACTGCTTATGATAGTAACATGCCTGCTATGGTGCTGTGTCAGCATTGGAATCAAGGGGGTGTGGTATGCTCTTGAAGCCTAGAAAAGCTGTTTCGAATCTTGGAAAGGGAATTCACGGCGGGTTCGATCAGGCGGAACTGGAAACGCTTGGAATGGGACCCGATGAGATAATCGATTTCAGCGTATGTACCAATCCTGCCGGAATGCCGCCCGGAATATTGCGACAGGTTACAGCCAGGGATTTATCCAGGTATCCCGATTCGCGATCTACCCTCCTCAGGAGAGAGATCGCCCGTATTAACGGAGTGTCTGAGAACAATGTACTGGTGTGCAGCGGTTCAACCGAGATAATCCGACTGGCTATGACAGCGTATCTCGGTGAAAAAGACAGGATACTGCTGGTAGAGCCTACATATGGTGAATATCGTTTATCCTGCGAAATCGCAGGCGCTGAAGTTAATGCATTTCTCACGTCGGCGGAAGATGATTTCAGACCTGATATAGATGCACTGATAAAGCAGATCAAGACTGAAAAGCCTAAAGTAATATTTCTGTGCAATCCGAATAATCCGACGGGCTACTACCTGAAAAGAGATGAATTCGATAGAATACTCTCAACAGTGTCAGAATCACTGGTCGTTCTTGATGAAGCGTATATTTCATTCGTCAACCGAGCCTGGTCGTCTACCGGATATATTGAAAAAAAAAACCTGCTGATATTACGCTCTATGACCAAGGACTATGCCCTTGCAGGACTACGCCTGGGGTATGCTATTGCGGGAGAAGAGGTAATCAGCGTACTGAGTCGGGTCTGCCCTCCCTGGAATGTGAACGTAATAGCGCAGAGGGCAGGTATCACAGCTTTACAGAGTAAGGCGTATCTCGAAAAGAGTCGTGAGTTGGTGTTCAGGGAGAAACGATATCTAGTGACAAACCTGGAAAAGTTGGGCTTCGTATGCGTTCCGTCCGACGCCAATTATTTCCTGGTGAAGGTAAATAATGCTGCCGAGTTCAGAAAAAGACTCCTGATCAACAATAAAACACTAGTCAGGGACTGCACATCGTTCGGCCTGCCGCAATATATACGCATCGCTCCACGGTCTCATAATCAAAACCGTAAGCTGATAGCCGCTATAGAGGAATTTGTTAATGATAAGCAAAGGAAGTAAAGCCAGGGTATTGATGGTGCAGGGCACCGCTTCTTCAGCCGGGAAGAGTATACTCGTAACGGCGTTATGCCGCATTCTGAAACAGGATGGATATAAGGTAGCACCGTTCAAATCACAGAATATGTCGTTAAACTCATTTGTTACCAGGGAAGGCGGCGAGATCGGGCGTGCCCAGGTGGTCCAGGCCGAAGCCGCGGGGATAGAACCAACGGTCGATATGAACCCGATACTCCTGAAACCGGAAGCCGACAGCAAGTCGCAGGTTATCGTCATGGGTAAGGTGATGGAAACTCTCCAGGCGAGGAAATACTATGAGCATAAAACCGAATTGCTAAAAATAGTCTCGGAAGCGCTGGACCGTCTCAGGTCTGCCTACGACGTGGTGGTTATCGAAGGCGCAGGAAGCGCTGCCGAGATAAACCTTAAGGACAGGGAAATCGTTAACATGCGGATAGCCAGGCTGGCTAACTCGCCGGTACTGCTGGTGGGTGACATCGACAGGGGAGGGATATTCGCCTCTCTTATCGGTACCGTCGATTTGCTTGAACCGGAAGAAAGGAAGCTGGTGAAAGGCCTGGTAATCAACAAGTTCAGGGGCGATATTTCGCTGTTCGAGTCAGGTATAAAATTCATCGAGGAAAGATCAGGCATTCCCTGTGTCGGAGTTGTCCCTTATTTCCGTAATATCGCTATAGCCCAGGAAGACTCGGTCTACCTGGACGAGAGACAGCAGAACGGAGCCGGTGGAAATCTTGATGTAGCAGTGATCAAGCTGCCACACATATCGAATTATGATGACTTCGATCCCCTGGAAAGAGAAGGCTGCAGCGTGCGTTACATTGCGGACTGTCGACATCTGGTGAGTCCTGAATTGATAATTATCCCGGGAAGTAAAAGCACTGTCGCGGACCTTAATTTCCTGCAGGATACCGGCCTGGCTGATGAGATAGTCCGGTTGAATAAGAGTGGGACCCCGGTAATGGGAATATGCGGCGGATACCAGATGCTTGGAAAAAGGCTGGATGACCCATATGAAGTAGAATCCTCGGAAGGTCCAATCCAGGGTCTGAATCTTCTGGATATAGTGACCGCATTCAACCGGGAAAAGACCACCACCCAGGTGGAAGGAAAGGTGATTACAGATAAGGGTATTCTGTCCCAGGCTGAAGGTAAAGAAATAGAAGGCTATGAAATACATATGGGAGAATCTATCGAAAATAACGAAGCCAGTCCTTTCCATATTTTGCAGACACCGGACGGTAAAGCCGGATACAACGACGGCGCCATTAACGCTGAAGGTACTGTACTGGGTACGTATATACATGGCATTTTTAATAAGGATGCTTTCAGGGCTGGTTTCATGGACTCACTTCGGAAATACCACAGGATGCCGGTGCACGAAGCGCACAATATAGAGGAAAAAGACCGCGAATATGATAAGCTGGCCGACCTGGTACGCGGCAGCCTCGATATGCAATTGATATACCGGATAATCGAGGATGGCATTCGGTAATTATCTATTCTTCAATGATTGATCAAGACGCA
>CAZBQL010000057.1:0-20280 GCA_964493985.1 uncultured Dehalococcoidales bacterium | reverse complement strand
CCTCCGGTTACCGGTGAATCAAGAAAAGATACTCCTTTTTTCACGGCATCTCCGGCAATTTGTACAACCAGGTCATGAGAGTTGGTACTCATATCAGCGTAGATATCTCCCGCTTTCCACCCTTCTATCAGCCCGTCAACCCCATAGACGACTTTTTGCACTTCTTCCGGACCCGGCAGGGAGGAGAACACAACATCACATGTTTCAGCCATATCCCTTGGAGTATCCACCCACTTCGCGCCTTTTTCTAAAAGAGAAACGGCTGCCTCTTTTCTCAGGTCATTGACGGTGAGGTCATACCCGGTCTCTAAAATATGCCTGGCCATCTGGCTTCCCATCCGACCAATGCCGATAAAGCCTATTTCCATCGTTTATAGTCCTTTCTTAACACAAACAGCGCACTACTCACCACCGCACTACCGGCAGCACCCGGTCCGCTTCTTTATGTCCGAACTCTTATCAATGACTGTTTGATATACTAATCTGCCGGATCAGGCAAGGTTGATAACATCCGGAGGACGGTTCTCAATTCTTTCCATGTCTTCACCGCAGCACACCAGTGTACCGCCACCAGCTTCTGTCACTACAACTTCATTACCGCAAATGTTGCATCTGAATTTTTCTCCCACTGCTTCAACAGCCATGTTCACCTCCTGTAACACATTATATGCAGGTCGGGCTATAACTAAGGTTATTGAGTATAGTTTGGGAAGAAATGTGAAGTCAATAATAATATCCCTTATTTCGTAAAAGATTCTTCACTCCGTTCAGAATGACAACGAGTGATTAAGAATGAGAGTTTAAAATCTTAAGACTATTGCCTGTGTTAGTGCTATAATGGCGGTAAACTCTTCGACTGGATGGTGGATGGGGATATGCTGGATATGAACAAGCGCCTTAAATAAAGGCGCTTTAATTGAATGGTCGGCTGGTGCCCCCAAGCGAATTCGAATCGCTGTCTACACCTTGAAAGGGTGTCATCCTGGGCCTCTAGACGATGGGGGCATACCAGAAAATTATATCAGACAACCAGTAATACGGGCAATGCTGATGATCAATAATAACACCGTAAGCAAAACCGAAGAGGTAAAAAAAGAGAGAAACTGGAAAAAGACCAGCCTTGACATATTTACGATTCTTCTGGTAATCGCTATTACTGTCTGCCTTTTTATATTTCGCGCAAAAGTGTCCGAACTCGGTAACTATGGTTATCTCGGCGCTTTTCTCATCAGCCTGGTAGCCAATGCCACGATAATCCTCCCCATGCCGGGACTATTGATACTTATCGGGCTGGGGGCGTCCTTCAATCCGATACTTGTAGCCGTGTTCGGCGGTATTGGGGGGTCGCTTGGTGAAATGACGGGATATATACTGGGACGGAGCGGCCGGGGGATTACCTCGAACAATAAGTGGTACATAAGGGCAGAAAACTGGATGAAAAGGCGGGGATTCCTGGCGGTGTTCTGCTTTGCCTTGCTGCCGTTTCTTCCTATGGACATTGTCGGGTTGATAGCCGGCGTGCTGCGTTATCCTGTATGGAAATTCCTGATCGCCTGCACTCTCGGGAAAACGCTGCTGTATGTGATAATGATACAAACAGGTACGTGGGGCTGGGACGTCTTTACAAAATTGCTTGCTTAAACCAATATTTTACCATCCGGCGTTAAAGTGTTTCAACCGGAAACGGACCGGAAATGGACCAGCTTGATTTCTGTTTTGTTAAGAAGTATACTCGCTTTCGGTTGGACTATCCCTATCTCTTGTTTAACCGATAATCCTGTTACAGTCTTTCGGTAGTAGAATCGATTATGCCTTACATAGGGGTGTGAAATGAGAATACTGGGTATCGACCCGGGAACGATGTCCTTTGATCTCTGCCTGCTGGATGAAAATGAGATAACCTTCGAAGACAGTATCCCATCGACACTTGTTGCCGAGAAGCCGGAAGAATTTGCTGAAAAATGTCTTGATCTGGACCTCGACGTAATGATAGCTCCTTCAGGTATGGGACTCAATAACAAGAAACTTGAAGAACTCACCAAGAGGGAAATGTACGAGCTTATGATAACCAGGGAAGGCGAGGAAGTACCGGTACTGCTGGGAATGAAGAAGTTCCTTTCGATTGTGCGTGAAGCAGGCCTGGAAATATTTTTCCTCCCCGGTATTATTCAGCTCCCTACCGTACCCAGGTGGCGGAAATATAACAAGATCGATATGGGTACTGCCGACAAGATGTGTATCGGCGCCATCTCCGTTGAGACCGTTTCGAGGAAAAAAGAGACCGGTTATTCAGGCATCAGCCATCTGGTCGTGGAACTCGGTGGTGGTTATAATTCTCTCATTACTATCGAAGGCGGTAAGATAATCAACGGAATCGGCGGTACAAATTTTCCAGGGCCTGGTTTTATGAATGCCGGCGCGATGGATGGGGAGGTTGCCTACCTGCTGAACGGATTCGAGAAAGCTCTGCTGTTTGAAGGCGGAGTAGGGTATCTTGTCGATAACGGCAGTCTCAAGATCGGGAATTTTACACGTGAAGCTTACCCGGATACGTTCGATACATTTGTCGAGGGCATACTGTTCGCTGTCTGCAGCCAGAAGGCAATCACACCGACAAATGAAGTATACCTTTCCGGGCGTATGACCAGGTACGATAATGTTTATCTGCCGGTTAAGTCGCGGCTGGAAGAACTGGGTTATACAGTAGAGCCGCTGCCGCGACTTTCTCCGAAGACCAAGGAAGCCGCGCAGGGATATGCAATAGTTGGAAATGGAGTATACGGCGGAATTTACGAACCGCTGGTAAAACATATGGAGATAGATAAATCGGAGGGTTCAATACTGGACTACGTTTACTGGAAGGAGCGATTATGAGTAGACCGATATATATTGACTGGGTTATTACTAATAAATGCAACCTGCACTGCAAACATTGTGTGGGCATGGAAGAGGGTGAACTGACTCACGACGAAGCAATGAAGGTTACCGGTGATATTATCAAACTCTCACCCCAGTGGGTCATCCTGGAAGGCGGAGAACCTCTGATGCGTCCGGATATGTACGAGATTGGCAGGATGCTTCGCAAAGCAGGAATCGATACGTATCCGATAACAAATGGTAACGCCTTTACCGACGAATCCCTGGAAGAACTTGTTACTTTTTCACCGAAGATTCTTTTCAGCATAGACGGCGCCACCGCCGAAATATATGAGTATACAAAAACAGGAGCTAAATTCGATCTTGTCAAAGAGTGGATGAATAAATGCGCAGAACGGGGAATATTTCACGGTATTACGGTTGTCCTGTCGAAACTGAACATCGACCAGATCGAGGACCTTATCCGACTGACAGAGGGACTGGGAGGCAAGAGGATTATTTTCCTTCCCCTGAAACCTTTTGGTGAAGATAAAACCTCGGTCGAGTACTATGAGAAAAATGCTCTTTCCCCGGAAGAGCAGGAAGAAGCTATCTTGAAAGTGTATCAATGCGAGACAAGCCTGGACATGTTCTATGATGAGCCGTTCCTGTGGAATATCGCCGCAAAGCATGGTATTTCATTGAACACCTCGGACAGTGGGATCACCATTCCGGAAGTCCAGGGCTGCGCTTCCGCTTATTCGCTGTACATACAGTCGAATGGAGATGTCCGTCCCTGCATGTTTGCTTCAGAGCGACTTACCTTCGGTAATGCGGCAAAAGAACCACTTGAGGAAGTGTGGAACAGGATGCAGAACAGCGATATCATCACTAAATGGGTTAGCCGGGAACAAAGGACCGGCGCCTGCGGTGAATGCGATCATTTCGATACCTGTCGCGGCTGCCTGGCGCGTACTACCAGGCTTACCGGTGACCCTCTGAAGTCTGATCCCTGCTGTCCGATTTCATATGCCTTACGTAAGAAGTAACAAAGATAATAAAAAAAGCCGCTCGAGCGGCTTTTTTTTATCCTATAGATTGCTATTTCTCGGCTGTTGACGCCGAGTCTCGCAATGACTTTCGTGGTTTTACCAGAAATCTACCGGTAAGTACCCTTCTTTTTCCTGGATAGCTTTCCTGATATCGGCTTTTTCCTCGTCACTACGTACCGGTTCAACGGTGGATATCTTCTCGCCTTCCTCGTTGGTATCATTCTGCCAGTCGACGATATATCCTGGTACGAGGCAGTATACCCAGCCATCGGCAATGTTGCAGCAGGCAGCTTCCATAATCACCTGACCGGTAACATACAATACTTCTCTCCCGTTATAGGGCAGTCTTATTTCCTGCTGGGGTGTGTAGTATCCGGCTATTCCGAATACAATATTTTTGCCGGGTGTAAGATGTGTATACCTGGTTGTCGTAGCACTTACCATTGATAACACCTGTCGTACTGGAAACAATACGGACCTAGTCTACAGCAACTACTTCCTTGACTTCGGGTATTTCTTCTTTAAGTATCTTTTCAATCCCCATTTTCAGGGTTAGAGCAGCCATGGCACAACCGTCACAGGCACCCTTAAGCTTAACTGATACTGTACCGTCATCACTAACATCCACAAGCTCAACATCGCCCCCGTCACGGATTAACATCGGTCTTACCATTCCCAAAATCTCTTCCACTTTCTCTTTCATAGAGATATCCTCCTTAAGTCCTCCCGGACTATATTTCTGACTCAAGCTTATCACAAGCCATTCCTACGGTCAATTTACACTGTAATGATACATCATTCGTGAGGTCAGAGATGTAACTTTTATCATTCTGTACACTCTTTTATCATCCCGTGTCTGGAGACTGTGTCAGAACAGCCAGACTGCATGTCATACTGAGTTGTCCGAGCTTATATGGCAAAATGTTCAACTATCAAGACGAGGATGACGAACGTATCTCCCTTCTGATACTCGAATACCCTTGATCATTTAAATCTACCGTAAAATTATCTGTATAAGGAAAGGAGATCCTTCATCCCTGGAACTGGTTTGAATTGAGTAATCCTAATAGACATCGGGATTCAGGATGACACCTTATCGTATTATGGCGGATAACCGGTTTACACACCGGAATTGTGACATAGCCTCCTAATACGGGATCCAGTAGATTTTTGGAGTCCGGCTGGAGTTTACCCCGTACTAAGGTTGTGGTTTGAATGATTGAAAAGGGATTAGTGTTTTACTACAAACCCGTTTCTTCGGGTACTCCGAGGACGATGTTCATATTCTGGACTGCGGCTCCGGAAGCGCCTTTACCCAGATTATCATAACGGGCGGAAAGAAGAACCCGGTCTTCGTTGCCGAAGACGAAAATCTCCACGTTATTTGTATCGTTGCAATCGGTAAAGGTCAGGAATCCGTTAACAAGGTAATCATCGGCGGGATACGGAATAACCTTGATAAACTGCTCTCCGGAATAGTATTCTGCCAGCATGTTCTGTATATCTGCGGCAGAGAATTTCTTTTCCAGGTGACTTACCACCAGCGGTATCGATATAATTTCGCCCTTGTACACGTTTACTACGGTCGGATTAAAGACTGGAGGTTCTGTTAAACCAGGATATTTAGTCATCTCAGGAAGGTGTTTGTGGTCCAGCTTAAGTGAGTAGGGACGGGGATTCCTGATATAGTCCGGTGGACCTTCGGTCTCGTAATCGGCTATCATTGATTTTCCGCCACCGCTGTAGCCAGCTACGGCGTGGACCGTAACCGGGTAATCCGGTGATACTATCCCCTGTGATACCAGCGGATGAAGCATCAGGATGAAACCGGTAGCATGGCAGCCGGGGACAGATATTCTTTTAGACTCCTTTATCAGTTCACGCTGGCCTTCTTTGAGTTCCGGTAGACCATATATCCAACCATCCGTGACCCGGTGTGCGGTCGAACCGTCGATAATACACACCCCGGGGTTCTTGACCAGGCTGACGGACTCGCGGGCGGCATCGTCGGGAAGACAGAGAAAGGCTATATCAACGCTGTTAAGCAGTTCGGCCCGGGTGGTGGGATCTTTTCGTTTCTCCTCAGAAATTTCGATTATTTCGATATCGTTACGATCAGCCAGGCGCTCCCGGATTTGCAGACCGGTCGTGCCGTGTTGGCCGTCGACAAAGACTGTACTTTTCATATATATATTCCTCTTGTTTATTTATCCAGCGTGACTTCTCCCTCACACACAGCCTCAAGTGACGTTAATTGCTCGCTGGTCCCCATTACTATCAGGCTGTCTCCTGCCGTTACCTTTTCATCGTTGGAAGGATTCGGCGCCAGACTGCCGGTTTTCCTGTTTAGCGCCAGTATAGTTACTCTGGAACATTTTTTTATATCTTCTATTGTAAGTCCGTTGAGAGAGGAGTTGGTATCGACAGCTACATTTTCCATCTGGAGTTCGGGGCCCCGTCGACGGGTTATGGTATCCAGGAAATCCATTACGGTCGGTCGGAGAGCAAGCATCGCCATACGCCTGGCGCCGATACTGTTGGGTGAAACAATTCGATTGGCGCCAGTTCGCCTGAGTTTTTTCTCCGCCTGGGAATCGGAAGCCCTCGCCGTGATAAAAAGCGATGGATATAAACCCCGGGCAGACAGCGTAATGTAGGTATTGTCTATATCGGAACCGAGTGCTGCGACAAGTCCCCGTGCTTTCTCTATCCCGGCTTCTTTGAGTACTTCATCGCTTGTCGCGTCTCCTTCTATATACAGGTATCCCGCCTGTTCTGCACGGGCACTACATTCAGGTCGATTATCTATGACAACGAATGGTACCTCTTCCTCTTTAAAGATGCCGGCGATTTCTTCTCCGACCCTGCCGAAGCCGCAGAGAATGAAGTGCTCTTTTAGCTGGGCTATTTTGTTTTCCATTCTTCTCCTCCCCAGGGTAGCTCCGATATTTCCTTCGATAATATAGGTAATTATTCCTGTCAGTGTGTAGAAAGCACCGCCCATACCTCCCAGGATGAGAAAAATACTAAATATTCTTCCTCCGTCTGATAGCGGATGAACCTCTCTGTAACCGACCGTAGTTATAGTGGTGATAGTCATAAATATAGAGTCCAGGAAAGACCAGCCTTCGATAATCTCATACCCGATAGTCCCTATTGCTATTATCGCTACCAGGGCCAGTATTCCCCATACGACCTTATGGAGTGACTTCATATTTACCTGCCTGTACCGGGTAATCGTGTAAAAAAATAATATCATAGAGGGTGATTTTTAACAAAGAATAGTCGCGACAGACAATGACTCGTACTCTTTTCTCCGTTATCCTTGCCAGGATAGTTGTCGCAAGCCGGGTGATATAACAATATTTATGAATTGGATTATTACGCCGACCAGATTTATCGGGTACGCTCATGATGCTACCCGGAAAAAATTGATAGTGCACTTCCTACAATGATATAATTATGACTGAATATTTTGTGAGGAAAGTGGGGGGACAAAGTCCAATCCGGACCGAGCCTCCCTTTTAATTTGGAAAGGTTGGGACAGGAGGGGGTGAGGTTGATGGATTTAACCTGTCAGCAGGCTCTGGATTATCTGTACAGTTTCATCGACTACGAATCAATACCCAGGCCCCGTGATGCAGAACACTATGACCTGAGGCGTATGGATGAGTTACTGGAAAGGCTGGGCAATCCCCATCTCAAAGCCAGGACCGTTCATATCGCCGGGACCAAAGGAAAGGGCAGCGTTGCCGCCATGATCGCTTCGGTCCTGACAAACTCAGGTTACCGGACGGGTCTTTACACCTCTCCGCATCTTCACACGTTCAACGAACGTATCAGGGTAGATGAAGAATTGATTGCCGATCAGGAAATAACTGCTCTGGTAAAGAAGCTGCAACCGGAAGAGGAAGCGGTTGATGAGAAAGCAACCTATGGTAAACTGACCACATTCGAGTTAATAACGGTACTGGGGTTTATGTACTTCGACCTGAAGAAGGTGGATTTCCAGGTGGTTGAAGTAGGACTGGGCGGTCGCCTGGATGCCACCAATGTTGTTCAGCCGGATGTAAGCGTGATTACCACAATCGGTTTCGACCATATGGAAGTCCTGGGCAATACAATAGCCGAAATAGCAACAGAAAAAGCAGGAATTATCAAGCAGGGCATTATTGTCGTGTCTTCACCCCAGGTTGATGAAGCTGAAAAAGTAATTGCTAGAGTATGCGGGGAAAAGAACGCTGAACTGATTAAGGCAGGCAGTGATATTATATTCCAGGGTCTTGAATACGATATTAATGGCCAGAAGTTAAGGGTGGATGGCAGACGAGACACGTATGAATTGAGAATACCGCTGATAGGCGATCACCAGTTGTCAAACGCTGCGACCGCGGTCGCCACTCTCGAAGTACTTGCGGAAAAGGGGTTTGCCATCACGAAGGAAAGCATGGTTAAGGGCATGGAGAGAGTAAACTGGCCGGGGCGGTTGCAGCTTTTAAGTAAAAAACCGCTGGTGGTGGTGGACGGCGCTCATACCCCGGAATCGGCTCGTAAGATGCGCGAATCACTGGTAAAATATTTCAGTTTCGACAAGGCTGTTTTAATAATAGGCAGCTCATCGGATAAGGATATATCGGGAATAGCCGAAGAACTGACGCCGTTATTTAAAAAAGCGGTTATTACTCGCTCCATACATCCCCGGTCGATGCCCGCTGATATTATCGTGAAGGAATTCCGCAAAAGGGGAGTGGATACAATCGTAGTAGAGGACTTCTCGGAAGCTTTACCGGCTGCGTTATCATTGGCCGGTGAGAACGACCTTGTCTGCGCGACCGGTTCACTTTTTATTGTCGCAGGGATTATTGAGGAAGCGGAGAAGCTGGGATTGTCAAAGTAATATACGAAAAGATTAATGACCCAGTTAGAAGATCTGGATAATATAACGGGAGATAAAGTCGTATATGATAAAGACTGGACGCAGGGTGGTGTCGTCCATAATCTCTGGCATCCCTCATGGCCGCTGATGATAGGTGCAAGCCTGAACCGGATAGGACCTGCCATCGACATGATATGAGTTGGAAGGCTGAGTGCCACTGCAATCGCGGGAGTTGGCGTGGGCGGAATGGTGGTGATGATGAATTCGGTCCTTGTGACACTCGCAATGGGATCGAGAGCTACCATCGCCAGATATATCGGGGTCCGAAACGAAGCGTTTATATCCACCGGTACTCCATTTATCGGCAGGCTTTTTAAGGTTATTACGAAATAAGGATGTTCTAAGGAAGGATATACTCACGAAAGATAACGACGATATTGATTTATTAGAAGATTCAAGGGGTTTACAGTATACCGGCGGGAGGTTCGACAGGGACTGGACTCAGGGCAGTATTATCAAGAACCTGTTGTCCCTGTCATGGCCGATGATTGTGACAAACACGATCATGATGCTGGGCCCTACCATTGATATGATATGGGTAGGCAGGCTGGGTTCCGCTGCTATAGCAGGCGTCGGTGTCTCCGGCATGGCGGTAATGCTGCTGAATTCGATGATGATGGGACTGGCGCAGGGAATGCGTGCCGTAATTGCCCGGTTTGTAGGCGCGCGTAATTTCGATGGTGCTGGTCACGCAGCACGTCAGGCGTTCGCTATATGCGCTGCTTTTTCATTTGTGATGGCGATAATCGGCATTATTTTTGCCGAGCCAATTCTACTGGTTCTTGGTCTTGAGGCCGATGTAGTTGCAGAAGGTGCGAGTTATCTCAGGATATTGTTTGGTGCTTCGGTATCGATGTCTTTCCGTATGTTGATCGAGAGTATAATGCAGGCTTCAGGTGATACTGTCAGTCCTATGAAGATTACACTTGGATACAGGATCTTTCACGTGATTTTGTGTCCTTTCCTCATCTTTGGCTGGTGGATTTTCCCAAAAATGGGAGTTAGCGGCGCTGCATTGACCAATGTGATAGCCCAGACTATCGGAATGGCAGTCGGGATGTGGTTCCTGTTTTCCGGCCGGACCAGGATACGGTTGACCATGAAGGATTTCAGGATAGATTTTAGGATGATATGGCGGATAGTAAGGATTGGTATCCCGGCGCTTGTTTCCGGTCTGCAGCGGAATGCTACTCAATTAATATTAATGTGGTTTGTAGTGCCTTTTGGGACGGCAGCGGTTGCAGCTCATACATTAAACCAGAGAATAGAAATGATAATGCTGATGCCGACGTTTGCACTGGGAATGGCGAGCGGCGTGCTGGCGGGGCAGAACCTTGGTGCGGAGCAACCGGACCGGGCAGCGAAAAGCAGCTGGATAGCAGTAGCTATGGTTGAAGGGGTAATGATTATATTCAGTGTTGTGTTACTGATAGCTGCTGAACATATCGTGCATTTATTTAGCAGCGAACCCGAAGTAGTGAGAATTGCGGCTACTTACCTGAGGATTGGCGTAACAGGCTATATTTTTCTTGGTTTCGTAGCGGTATTGATGAACTCACTCTCAGGCTCAGGCGATACTGTACCGCCCATGATCGTCACTATGTCAACCGTATTGGTTGTGACATTACCACTGGCATATGTCCTGTCTAAATATACTTCTCTCGGTGTCTTCGGAATACGGTGGGGAATGGCAATAGAGATGGTTGTCCAGGCAATCATCTTCATTATTTATTTCCGAACCGGGAAGTGGAAAACAAAATATGTATAGGGTAAGTACGACCATTTTTGGAATTTTTAGGCAGGATAGGGTACCCTTTATATATGCATAATGAATCCGATGATGTCCATGTCAGTGTTGATAGAGCTGACCGGGACTGGACCCAGGGTAGTATTCCTCGTAATCTCTGGTCATTGTCATGGCCGATGGTTATCACCAACAGTTTTATGATGCTGGGCCCTACTATAGACATGGTCTGGGTTGGCAGGCTCGGTTCGGCGTCTATCGCGGGTGTTGGTGTTTCAGGAATGGCAGTACAGCTTGTAGGTGGAGCTATGATGGGTCTGGCAATGGGTATGCGAGCGGTGGTTTCCCGAAGCATCGGCGCTGGTGATGTGAAGGGAGCAGTCCATGCGGCACGGCAGGGTTTTACTCTCAGTGCGAGTTTTGCCGTGGTTATGGCTCTGATAGGTATATTCCTTGCCGAAAAAATACTACTTTTATTCGGGCTTGAACCGGATGTCGTCTCTGAAGGCGCTGTATATATGCGTATCCTGTTCGTCGGTATGATAGCGATGTCGTTCCGGACGATAGCAGAAGGCATTATGCAGGCTTCTGGTGATACCGTGAGTCCGATGAAGATCACGATAGGCTATAGGCTGTTTCATATTGCTTTATGCCCGTTTCTTGTTTTCGGTCTATGGATATTTCCGAAAATGGGAGTCAGCGGTGCGGCTGTGACCAATGTAATTTCGCAGAGTATTGGCACGATTGTCACCATGTGGTTTCTTTTCAGTGGACGTACACGCCTGAAGTTGGATATGAAGGACTTCAGGATAGATTTCCCGATGATAGGGCGGATAGTCAGAGTCGGATTTCCTGCTCTGATGTCCGGCATGCAGCGGACACTCAGTCAGTTTATTATCATGTATCTGATTGCACCCTACGGAACGGCGGCAGTTGCGGCACATACCATAAACCAGCGAATTGAGATGATATTGATGATGCCGGCGATGGCTTTCGGGATGTCCAGCGGTGTGCTGATGGGGCAAAATCTCGGTGCTGGAAAACCTGATCGTGCGGGAAAGAGTACCTGGCTGGCTGTGGGAATGGTAGAGATATGGACACTCGCCGCCTCTATAACAATACTGTTAGCGGCTGAAAGTATAGTCAGAATATTCAACTCGGAACCCGTCGTAGTGGAGACGACGGCAACTTTCTTGAGGATTGCGGTGACCGGCTATCTCGTACTGGGATTTCAGGCGGTAACGATGAATTCTCTGAACGGTGCCGGGGATACCATGCCGACGATGATTACGACTCTCTTAACAACCTGGCTGATAACCGTGCCGCTGGCATATTTCCTACCGAGATTAATACCGGAACTAGGAGTATACGGCATACGATGGGGGATGATTACCGGCGTGGTGATACCGGCAGTCGTCTTCACGATATACTTCAAGACTGGACGCTGGAAATATAGGAATGTATAAAAGGTTCCAGGAAATAGGTGCAGATATTCGGAGGTGCCGGATGGAAACCTCCGGTGATATGTATCAGAAGAAGTCTTTACGGGATCAGTTCGAATTGAGTTGTTTTTGCTTCTTCGGGGAGCATGACTCCCAGGATTTTCTCCATGGCCATTGTATGACTGCAGGTATCCCAGGTAGAGAAGAAGTGGCAGGTGCAGTGCCAGGCACCGTTGCGATATGAAATCTCGTAATTGTCGTTTTCCCCGCGAAAAGTGACTGTAAGTTCAGAGAAGGTGATCCTGTCTTTTTCCTCGGCGTATCGCTTGGCTTTTTCAATTTTGCCTATCAGGCTTGACTGCATTGATGCACCTCCTTATAAATAAAGAACGCCGACTATATCAGCCCGGCGTTGTTAACTCGTTCAAATTTCGAAAATCGTTTTTAATGACATCCTGATTCCTGTCCACCCCGATGTCCCCCAACACCTTCATTCTACTCCCTTTATTATCGAAAGTCCAGAAAAATTTGTTTCCGGTAGCTGGTAAATTTGAAATAAAATAATAGCTGAGAACGAATTGAAGATACGAACTTTATGTCTGAGTTAAAGTGAGTTTTACATTTGGATTGTTGACAATACATTTTATCTATTGTACAGTAAGTCTGTACAAGTAAGAAAGATATGCAGATATCGGGAGATAGTAATTATGGTTACAAAAACAACATATAGTAACGCCAGAGAACGGTTCAGTTCATTATGGGATGAGGCGATATCAACTCGTGAACCTATCTATATAACCCGCAGAGGGACAGACGACGTTGCTCTTATTTCAGCAGACGAACTAAATAGTATGATGGAGACAATTCATTTACTTCAATCACCGGCTAATGCCAGGCGATTATTAACAGCATTAAATCGTGCTTACGAAGACGGTACGCAACCATCCTCTTTGAGAGAGCTCAAGAGGGAACTGGGAATTGAGTAAGGATAAACAAAAACGGAAAGCAAAGGTTAGAAAACCGGTATTTCAACGCGAATTCAAAGAGGATTTAAAGTATTGGGTTGAAACAGATTGGAGGGTTGCCCACAGGGCGCTAGCAATAGTAGATGAAATATTACACAAAGACCCTTTTACCGGTACCGGTAAACCAGAGCCGCTAAAGGGTATTCCAAACGCGTGGTCAAGAAGACTCACACAAGAGCACCGCATTGTTTACCTTGTGAGAGATGAAAAAATTGATTTTCTGCAGGCACGATATCACTACTAATTGCCATTCTGAATGAGAACGATATAAATTTCACAATATCTTCAAAAGACCATACCCTATTTTCAATATCTACATTTAAAGCTTTAGTTCTATTTGGCGATTAATACAATTTACTTCGCAATACCTTTTTCCCTGTCACTATTTGTTTGAGCTAGTTCTTTATGCTATTTGGTTTGTCTCTGTACCTACATTACGATAGAATATTTGATACGGGAGAGAAAGTTGAAAGTATTGTTACAACGGGTGACTGGAGCTTCGGTGAGTATCGATGGTGAGGAAGTTGGGCGGATAGGACAGGGACTGGTAGCGTTTATCGGAGTAGCCGAAGGAGACTCTGAAACGGACATAGACTACCTCGTGCCGAAGATGACGGGCCTGCGGATATTCGCCGATGACGAAGGAAGATTTAACATTTCGGTGGCCGATATCGGCGGCGAACTGCTGCTTGTCAGCCAGTTCACGCTGCTTGCCGATACGAGGAAAGGCAAACGTCCCAGCTTCACCAGTGCGGCTTCACCGGAACGGGCTGAACTCCTGTTCGAGAAGTTCGTGGAAAAAACACGGGCTACCGGTTTGAAAGTGGAAACGGGACGTTTTCAACAGTACATGCAGGTGGAGGTCCATAACGACGGGCCGGTAACGATAATGCTGGACAGCCGGGATAGATTGCGAAGCAGGCGTGAATAATTGTCGATCGTACCGGCATGTACTGGCGAATAATTAATAACTTTTCAAATTTACTTACAAATAGCTACAGGTTCTGTTATAGTGTATCCGCTTATATTGAAAACGGTAGCATTTCTCTTTGTGTATTTATAAATAATGATTTGGAGGGGATATATGTCTGATAAGACTGTAGAAGAAAGAATTGCATCTCTTGAGAACCAGCTTAAACAACAAGCCGAATACATTGAAACTCTGGAAAAGAAGGTGGTAAAACTCGATGATATCGAGGCTATCAAGCGATTGCAGAAGGCGTATGGGTATTATGTCGAACACTGGATGTACGAAGAGATAATCGACTGCTTTTCCGATGGTCCAGGGGTGTACTTGAACTGGATAGAAGGCGTCTGGAAGGGTAAGGAAGGCGTAAGGAGATATTTTACTCACGGTGGTAAAGCTACTCCGACGCCGTCGGGTTTTTCACACCAGCTTATGCCTACGAGCGGGTTAATAACGGTCGCTCCCGATGGCTTGACTGCGAAAGGTCGATGGTACGGATTCGGAGCTATCTTTAATTCGGAAGAAGGGAAAGTGGAAAAAGCGGAATTTACCAGCGGTATCTACGAAGTGAACTATGTCAAGGAAGATGGCATCTGGAAGATACGGTCATTCGACTGGGTAATACCTTACGTCGTGAGGATAAATGAAATGTGTGAAGGACCGGAAATTCGCAGTCGCCGGATAATCAAAGGCGCCGGAGAAGGCGGAGCCTTTATTCCCGATCCGGATACTCCGCTGGATGAGAAGGACCTGCGCTATGTTTCGGGCTATGTGTTCCCATTCCACTACCCGCATCCGGTTACAGGGAAAAAGACATCAGAGGAAAAACGTAATTCTCAGCTCAAACCTCTTGAACTGGAATGATGACCGGTAAATGCGTAACTTATAGGAGTATCCGATATGAAAGAGAGAAAGTACGGCCAATATTTTTTGACAGAACCTGAACTCGTTAACACGCCGAAGATCCCGATGTCCAATCCAAGCGCGTATGTGGACAGTGCATTTCATTTTGGAAAACAAATAAATTTTTCGATGGCATGGAGATATATCAAAGAACCCATGCTTTTCGACCGGATACCGCATTCCCATGATTTCGATGAATTTCTTTGTTTCCTGGGAGGCAATCTGGAGAATATCTTCGACTTCGACGCTACGATTGAGTTATCCATGGGTGAAGAAGAGGAAGTATACCTGATCGAGCAAGCTACGATAGTCCATATCCCGAAAGGATTTGTCCATACACCACTTACATTCAAACGAGTTGATAAACCGGTCCTGTTTCATCCAATCGCTTTAACACCCAATTATTACAGCAAGTTCGAAGAAAATGTTAAATTTCATAAATAAAAATGGAGGAATCATTAATGAATATCGAGGAACTGGAAGCAAAGATTGAGGAACTCGAGATTAAGGTAGAGTCACTGCAGCGATTACAGGATATCGAGGATATAAAGAAACTGCAATATGCTTATGGTTACTATTTGATGAACTGGCTTCACGAGGAGTTGATCGACTGTTTTTCAACCAGTCCGAACACTACACTCGAGTGGCCGCAGGGCACTTTTATCGGGGCTGACGGGCCTCGCCGTTTCTTCGGTAACATTAATATCGATAGTGATCCTGAGTTCATGCACCAGATGATGCAGATATCAGGTATCGTTGATATTGAACCGGATGGTGATACCGCCAAAGGAAGATGGTGGGGGTTCGGCGCCATGGCGATTCCTGCCGGGTCCATGGAGGTGCCCGGAGGAGAAGGAGTCAGTCAATCGATAGGCTGCGGTATCTACGAAATGGAATATATCCGTGAAAATGACGTGTGGAAAATTCTAAAAATAAAGTGGGTACCCGTATACAGCGGAACGCTTGAAGAAGGATGGGTGAAACCGGAACGCAGATCAAGAGCCGGGTCTGCCCCTATTAACAGCAGGGGGTTCCCGGAATCATGGCATCCGGACGGAGGGCCGGACCCTGTCGATTATAGTTATCCTTCAGGGCATATACTTCCATTCCATTATCCCCACCCGGTAACTGGTAAGAAAACAACCGAGGAAAAGCGAAATTCTTAAGTAAACCATAATCATAGGGCTGCAGGAAGTTAGTCTATTGCAACATTTTGCAATTATTCTTCGGTTCTGTTATAGTTTTTTTATCATGTCCGGAAGGACCAGAAAGTATGGAAAGCATTAAAGATATAGCCGGTCGGTTAAGTCGGCAGGGATACAGGATAACTCCTCAGCGGATGATTATACTGGAAAGTATCGAAAATAGTGACACCCATATTACCGCTGAAGATATCTATGCCGAGGTGATAAAGAAATATCCCAGGGTCAATATATCAACCGTATACAGGACACTTGAATTGTTGAAACAACTCGGATTGATCTACGAGATCGATCTCGGAGAAGGGAAGGTAGGATATCATCCTGAGGGCAAGGGACATCACCATCACCTTATTTGCCGGAAGTGCCATTCCATCATAGATATCAATGAATCAGCTCTCTTTTCAGTCAAAGCCGTATTACTCCAGGCGTTTAACTTTGACGCCGATCTGAAACATCTTGCCCTTTTCGGGCTATGTGAGAAATGCAGGAAAGAATAATTTTTACCCGCAATTAATGCAACTACTTGCAATTGTAAATAATGATATTTATCCGGAGGTATTATGGGCAACGAAGAAAAGATCAGGACACTACTGGATTACTGGATAGAACACAACAAGGAGCATGGCCAGGAATTTAAAGAGTGGGCTGAGAAGATGAAAGACACTGATAAACCAATTGTATCAGCAGAATTGCTTCAGGCGTCTATGGATATGGACAAGGCGACCGAACACCTTTTTAAAGCTCGCGAAAAACTATAAAACGGGGAGGGGCAAGATGTGTTTGTCAAAGGCTTATCTCACCAGGAACGGTGAAAAAGAACTAATCATGGAAGATGTATCCTCGGTCCGAGTGGGAGATGACAGAGTCTTACTGAGTACGCTTTTCGGTGACCGGGAAGAGGTCAAGGCGGAAATTAAGGAAATTGACTTTATGACTCACAGCATACTGCTGGAAGTAACTGTGTAGTTTTATCTTACTACTGCTTTTTTAAAACAGGATTGCGAAACATAAAAAGCAAGGGGGATTTATTATGAAAATATTCAAAGTCCTGGTTGTTGTCACAGCGGTTTGTCTATTAATCGGTACGTTATTAACCGGCTGTTCAGAAACAGATACTACACGTCTCAAGGTGGTTACCAGCACTTCGCACCTCGAGCAGCTTGTTCAAACGATAGGTGGAGACGCGGTGGATGTTATTAACATCGTACCACCGGCTTCACATCCGGGAGATTTCGATGCCAGTCCGGGAGACATCCGGAAGCTTGCCGATGCCGACCTGTTTCTATGGCATAACTGGCCTGGAGAGGTATACGTACCGGCCTTGATCGAGTCGGCCGACAATCCTGATATGGAAGTCGTAGCGATAGAGATCGATGGAAGCTGGATGACACCGCCGGTAGAACTCCAGGCAATTGATAAAGTAACTGAAACTTTAAGCCGGATCGATGCCGACAACGCGGCTGGATACGAGAAAAATGCCGAAGCATACAAGGAGGAAGTCCGGGCTGCCGATGCAGAAGTTAAAGCCTTGTTGTCTAAAGAGTCTCTATCAGAAGTAAATGTAATCTGTGCCGGATGGCAGGCCGGATTCATCGGCTGGTGCGGATTTAATATCGTTGGTACCTATGGCTTGCCGGTGCCTCCGACACTTGGTCAGATCGAGGAGCTGATCAGTCTGGGCAAGGAAGCCGGAGTAAGCCTTGTTGTAGATAACCTGCATGATAATCCGGATGCTGGAAAACCGATAGCCACTGAACTCGGGTGTAAAAGAGTGATATTATATAACTTTCCGGGTGTTGATGAGTCTACGGACACCTGGATAGAAACCCTCAAGACAAACATCAACCTGCTGCTGGAAGCGGTATCCGAATAACCGAATAAGATCGAGGTTGAGCCGTAAAACCGATGACGGAAGCTGTAATAAAAATTGAAAATGCTGTGGTTTCCTACCGCGAGGATGTAGCTCTACGCGGCGTATCCATCGAGATATATCCGGGAGAATTCGTCGGCGTTATCGGTCCGAACGGTGCCGGAAAGACCACGCTGCTGACAGTTGTTAACGGACTCGGTAAACTCGTCAGCGGTAAAGTAAGGGTGCTGGGCAGTCCGGTCTCTTCCGGAAACGAGCATGCACTCCGGAAAAAAGTAGGATATGTCGCTCAGCTGGAAAATATCGACCCGAGAATGCCGATGCACGTCCGTGAAGTGGCGATGATAGGCCGGTACGGCGTCCTCGGTCTGTTTAAAAGACCGGGCAGAAATGACTGGAAAATAGTCGATGAAATGCTGGAACTCGTGGGGATGACCCATCTTGCCGACAGGCCGATAGGCCACCTGTCCGGGGGTGAACAGCAGCGTGTAGCCATTGCCCGGTGCCTGGCCCAGGAGCCTGAGTTGTTCCTCCTGGATGAGCCGACCGCTTCACTCGACTGGAAAGCCCAGACTGAAATACTTAACCTGGTAAAGCAGATCCATGATACTCGTAAACTGACCACCCTTTTCGTAACTCATGACCTGGATGCAATGCCGCATACCTGCGACCGGGTAGTCCTGATGAAGGATGGTCTCATTGCGGGAGACGGTTCTCCCGAGAAAATGATATCGACCGAAAAAATCAGTAAACTCTTCGGGATAACCGCGTCGGTAGTAAAAGAACGCCAGCCGCATATACACAAGGACAGCCGCACACACGGGAAGGAGTAATTGCGTGGACTTTTCAATATTCGGATACCAGTTCATGCAGAATGCGATAATATCGGCATTCCTGGGAGGTATCGCATGTTCGCTTATCGGCGTTTTCGTGGTGCTGATGCATATGCCGTTTATCGGGGTAGCGATGTCTCACGCAGCCTTTGCCGGAGCATTGATCGGCTTATGGATCGGTATCGATCCGCTGATAACAGCGCTGATATTGAGTCTGCTGGCGGCGGCGATTGTCGGTCCGCTTGCTGACCGGGGAGAACTCAGTCCTGAGACTTCACTTGGTGTGATTTTCTCCTTAATGCTCGGCCTGGCTTTTCTTTTCATGGGATTAATGCCGTATGCCAGGGCAGGAGCGATGGAGTTACTCTGGGGCAGTATTCTGACGAACACTACCAGTGATATCGTGATACTGGTAATCGTAACTGTTGTGGTTGTCGGACTTGTCGTCTTGTTCTACAAGGAGATACAGGCTACTGTCTTTAACCGGAGTATCGCTTTGTCGGTAGGATTGCCGGCGACTCTTATCCTGTATGGAATTCTCTTTTTGACAGGCGCTACTGTTACGGCGAGCCTCCGCTCTATCGGCGGTCTGCTGATATTCAGTCTCATACTTAATCCGGCGGCGGCTGCCTACCAGTTGACCTACAGTATGAAGAAGATGTTCCTGCTGTCAGCGCTTTTCGGAGTACTCTCGAGCTGGGCAGGCCTCTTTTTCTCCTACCTTTTCGATATTCCCAGCGGAGCGACGATAGTTATCACTTCATCGCTCATCTTCCTTCTGGCAGCAGTTTTTTCACCGAAGAGGAAGGTCAAGGGATGGAGAGGGATGCTGCCGATTAAAGGGCAGTCCATGGTTAATGAAATCGATTCGGAGGAAAGTGGGTAGTGGTTATCAGCGGAGATGAGAAATGTTGAGAGAGTATTTTAACAGCAGGGCTGACACCTGGGATGAAAACATCGCGGAGAAAGATACGAATAAGCTGACACAGATGGCTGAGAGACTGGAATTAAAACCGGGATCGGTCGTTCTCGATGTTGGCACCGGTACCGGCGTCTTTTTGCCCTACCTGCTAAAAAATATTGGCAAAAACGGAAAGATTGTCGCACTCGATCTGGCTGAAGAAATGCTAGCTAAAGCCATGGCTAAATACTCAGCTGAAAATGTTGAATACCTTCATGCCGACATTATGGATATACCGGTATATGAAGAAATGTTCGATTCGGTAGTCTGTTATTCCAGTTTTCCCCATTTCCAGGACAAACATAAAGCCCTTACCGAAATAAGGCGTGTCATGAAACCCGGCGGCAGGATGTTTGTCTGTCACACCTCCAGCCGCGACCATATTAACGGAATGCACTCCACGCTTCCCGGTGTGGAAAATGACCTGCTTCCCGCTCCTGATGAAATGCGTATGTTATATTCGAACGCAGGATTAATCGTCGTGAAAAT
>CAZBQL010000056.1:0-20351 GCA_964493985.1 uncultured Dehalococcoidales bacterium | reverse complement strand
CCCTGGAATAAGCTTGAATCGGGGAATCCTAATTAGCACCGGGATTCAGGATGACATCTTGTCGTATTATGATAGTAACGGTTTACACACCGGAATTATGACACAACCTCTTAGCCGGCATGGATTACTCAGGCCGTACTACTTTTGTATATTGTCTAATAATTTAATTACAAATTAATATTCGAATACTTCCTCCAGGGTCGGGCTTTGAAGTGTTTGTGGTCTTTGTCCTTGTCCTGGAGTATATCAAGAGCGCGACATATCATTTTGCGGGTATCACTTGGCATTATCACGTCGTCGATATAGCCGCGCTCAGCGCCGCAATATGGATTTTCGTAGATATCCGCGTATTCCTGCATCCTTTTTTCTCGGGTTGCTTCAGGATTTTCCGATTCACGAATCTCGCGGGCGAAGATAACACTGGCAGCACTCTTGGCATCGACGATGGTTACCCTTGCAGTAGGCCAGGCAAATACAAGGTCGGCACCGATTCCCTTATCGAGCATACCGTAATGGGCCCCGGCATATGACTTACGCAGCATAACAGAAATCAAGGGAACCGTTGCGTCAGCCCAGGCGAAAAGTAATTTTGCCCCGTGACGCAGAATGCCTTTCCAGTCCTGCTCCGAACCTATAAGGTAACCGGGACAGTCACCGAGCGTGACCATCGGGATGTTGAAAAGGTCGCAGAACCTGATAAATCTTGCCCCTTTGTCGGCAGCGTTGATATCTATCGTTCCCGCGGCGACCATCGGCTGATTCGCCCATAGCCCGACGGTCCTGCCGTTGAACCGGGCGAAGCCAGTGATCACCATCTTGGCATGGTCTTTCAAAATCTCGTAAAAATAGCCGTCATCGGTAATTGCTTCTATAACCTTGTACATATTATAGGGCCTGATAGTACTGTCAGGAATAGTGGTATTCAATGAAGGGACTTCTCTTTCAGGATTGTCATTGCATTCGATCCGGGGTGGCATTTCCATATTGTTCGAGGGCAGTAGAGATAAAAGCTCTTTTGCTTTGTCGATGGCGTCTTTATCATCCTCAGCGACGATGTGAGTCTGACCGGATTTCATCGCATGGGCTTTCCAGCCGGACAGTTCCTCCAGGGTTATCTCCTCGCCAAGCTGGGCCTGGACGATGGCAGGTCCGGCAATGCCCATGTATCCGGTATTTTTACACTGGATGAGAAAGTCCTGCATAATCGGGTGATAAGCCTGTCCTCCAAGGCAGGGTCCCATCAGCAGGGCGATCTGCGGGATGATACCGGAGGCGCGTATCTGGGCTTTGAAAAGCATCCCGTAGGCTTCAAGGGTATCCATACCTTCGTGGAGACGTGCCCCACCCGAGTCGTTCATGCCGACTACCGGCCACCCCATCTCCTTGGCGAATTCTATAGCCCGGATCTCTTTCAGGCCATGGTACTCACCGAACGTTCCGGATAAAGCCATATAGTCCTCGGCAAAGGCGACGACCGGTCGGCCATTGACCAGCCCCCAGCCGGTAACAACTCCTTCGGCGGGGATTTCCCGTTTATCCATACCGAAGTGGATAGTGCGATGTTTGACGAAAAGACCGATCTCGGTAAACGTGCCGGAGTCAAAGAAGTAATCAAGACGTTCCCTGGCTGTCCACTGGCCGCCGTCGTGGCGTTTTTTTATGGCCTCGGGACCGCCCATGCTCGTGATTTTTTCTCGCTTTTGCCTGTAATCATCGATAAGTTCCTGTGTTGTCGCCATTTTTCAGACCCCCTCGAATTATTGATTTTGTTAAATCACTCCATGAAAAACTTACGTCCGCTTTTACGGCGGACGCAAGTAACACTCTGCTAAAGCCCCATTTCTGAGGCTACGACTTCACGGTAATAGTCGGGACTCCCAAAAGAGAGCGCCGCCGCTTTTCCCGTCCTGGTATAGTAGTGAAGGTCATGGTCTATTGTGCAGCCGATAGCTCCGTGTATCTGGTGGGCAAGTGTGCTGACCCGCTCAAATGCTTCGGAAGCCCACGCCTTGGCTATAGCTACCTCTCTTGTGGCTGGCAGACCTTCATTGAGTTTCCAGGCGGCTTCATAAGTGCTGAAACGGGTGCCGTCTACGTCTATTGCCATATTGGCGCAGTAGTGCTGAATTGACTGGAAACTGCCGATTGGGTGGTCGTACTGTACCCTCTCCTTGGCATAATCGACGGTCAGATCGAGACTCTGCTGCATGGCGCCGATGATGGTGCAGCACTTGGCTACCGCCGCATATTCCACGGTTTTCCGGACTATTTCATATCCTTTTCCTGTTTCACCGAGAATATTTTCTTTTGGTACGCTGACATTTTCGAAGATAACTTCACTAAGCTTGTCACCGGCCATTGTCTTCAGTGGATTAATCGTTATTCCGTCACTTTTCGCGTCTACTATGAACACGGTAATATCATTGCCCGTCCTGGCAGCGTAGAGAATATAGTTGGCAACATTGGCATCGGGAACGAACATCTTGGTCCCGGATACGGTATAGGAGTCGCCGTTTTCCTTTGCGGTTGCGTTTATCGAATCGGCATCGTATCCGCCGCTTTCTTCTGTTATGGCAAAGGTGAAAATGGCTTCACCACCAGCTATCTTTGGTAGATATTCCTGCTTCTGTTCCTCCGTGCCGTAGCCAATTATGGGAATACCGCCGAGGACGACCGTTGAGAAATACGGTCCGGGCATCGCTGCTCTGCCTATCTCCTCGATCAGGACTGCCAGGTCGAGGAATGTCATCTCGCTTCCGGCGTAGGCTTCCGGTATTATCAGTCCGGTCCAGCCTAGCTCGACCATTTCTTTCCAGAGTTCGGGCGAATAGCCTTTCTCGCCCTCTTCGAGTTCTTTTACCAGTGTTTTTGGACACTTATCGGTCAGGAAATCACGGGCCATTGTCCTGAGCATATCCTGTTCTTCGGTATAATTGAAATCCATTATCTTACTCCTTTAAGAGACGATATTAATAATTTCTAGTTATTCGGCAATCCAAGTCCACGAGCGGCGATTACATTTCTCAGTACCTCTGAGGTCCCGGCCTGGAGGCTGTAACCGGTGGAAGCGAGGTAAGAATGGGGCCCCATACCTGTTATCGGCGCGTACTTCGACTCTGCCCATAACTGGCCGTACTGACCGAGTATGTCCATGGTAACGCTGGCGAGCCGCCGTTCGAAAGCGGTGCTGTAGGCCTTGGCTTTTGCCGCTTCGACATTCGGGGCATGACCTTCCTCCATTACCATTACCACTTTATAGGTGAGAAGCCGACCGACTTCGAATTCTATCTGTAGTTGGGCCAGTTTCTGGCGTATAAGAGGGTCTTCGGCGATCGGTTTACCGTTGCGTTTGGTCTCTTTCGTGAATTTCAGGATAGCATCGAAAAGCGGATAGTTGCCCATCAGCCTTTCCATACCGGCTCTCTCGTAGTCGAGTTGGTTGACCACCTGGTAGAAACCGCGGTTTTTTTCACCGATAAGGCAGGTACTAGGTATCCGGACACCGTCAAAGAAAACCTCGGCCCAGGCAGTACTGCCGGTGATGTCGATGGTGGGTGTGATGGTAACGCCAGGACGGTCAGTCTCGAACACGAATTCGCTGATACCGCGGTGCTGCGGTGCGTCGGGATCGGTCCTGGCTACCACATAGATAAAGTTCATGAACATACCGCAGCTTGTCCACATCTTCTGGCCGTCGATGATGTATTCATCTCCACTTTCCGTTGCTCTGGTCCGGAGTGAGGCGAGATCAGAGCCTGCTTCCGGTTCGCTTAAGCCGAGTCCGACATAAGCTTCTCCGGCGATAATCTTGGGCAGTATCCATTGTTTCTGCTCTTCGGTGCCATAGCGGAGAACAGCGCCGCCGATCTGCCGGTCGGCGAACCAGTGGCAGGCTGCCGGAGCACCGTATCGAAGCATTTCCTCGGTCAGGATAAGCCGGTCGATATGACCGCGACCCTGTCCGCCGTATTCCACGGGCCATGTCAGGCCTATCCAGCCTTTCTGTGAGACTTTCCTGGTGAACTCTGGAGAATATCCCTGGATCCAGGCGTCACAGGCCGGCTGAAATGTGCCTTGCTTTATTTCATCTTCAAGGAATTCTCTCACTTCCTGCCTGAATTTATTCTGTTCTTCGGTGAATTCAAAGTCCATGCGTTTTTCTCCTTTATCCCGGCATGTTTACAGGTCGGTTGACATTCCGAAATTGCTGGAATCAGTACTTATTAATAATATATATGTGGTTTGAGTGGTCAATGAAAGAGTAATTCCGGTGTTATTTCCAGGGCAGTTTATACAGCAAATTTTCTGCATTTTTAAGGCTATTTTATGATACCAGATATTGCATGAAAAAAAAAGGCGTATATTTTGCGAAAGAATAATAATTACGCTAAATTATGTGCAAAAATCAAACTAATTTCGATAGCATAAAATCTATTGACAATTCTCACGGTACGACCTACACTACGTGTAATACAGGAGAGAACTGTATAAAATTGCTGTTAACATCAAAAAAGTGCTGGAGCTGCTGCGTTTATTTGATTTCAGTGCTTTTTTTGTGTTTAAGAATATGCTGACCGGATTATCGGTTATACCGGGAGGCGGAAATATGTGAGTGGCAATTCCTGTTGCGGTTCCGGTACCGCGGCAGTGGGATATAGTTTTTCTGCGAGTAATATTAAATTAACGAAAGGAGGGTCTATATGAAGAAATTTTTATGGGTTGTGATATGTTGTATCATGACCATCTCGCTCGTAATAGCGTCCTGTGGCACTTCGGAAGAGAGTGGAGGCAAGGTTACAGAGGAAGATACGGGGCAAACTATTACGACCAAGACAGAAGAAAAAGAAGTCAAGACCGAACTGGGGACTGAAGAGAAAATAGAAGTCTCGACGAATGCGCCTGAATACGGTGGAACGATTACGATTATGTCGGGTGCTGATCCTGATCCGGACCTGCTGGGGTATTTTGCCAGTTCCCCTCAGCACATTGCTCATAACAGCATCTGGGATGGTGACTGGACAAGGGGTCCAGCCGGTGGTTACGGCACCAGTGAGGTACTCTGGGAGGAGAGTACTAATGTACCTGAGCTTAATGAAGGTTATATTGCGGAGAGCTGGCGTTTTGTAGTTAATGCAGAAGATCAAACGGTAGATTCTATATTAACGATACGCGATAATATCTATTTCGCCCAGCCGGATTCTGAAGCGGGACGTATGGTAGGCGGACGGAAGATGACCACAGACGACGTTGTGTGGTGTATAGAACAGCATCTTCGAAATCCGGAATCCGACAATTATGCAGGTTTCCCCGAATGCCGGGATGTTCCGGTCGTAAAGACCGGTCCCAACGAAATCACTATTACTCATCCGATTAAGATTCATGTTGACAGCACAATGAGGCTATTCTCCTATGTCCTGATGTTCCCTCCGGAACTCTGGGATACATATGGACTTGATAGTACTACAGACCTTAATCTCTCGGTGGGCACGGGTTCATTCATGATGAAGGACTATGTTGTCAGCAACATGATCCTGATGGAGAAGAACCCGAGTTACTGGAAGACCGATCCGATCGGCCCGGGTATGGGTAACCAGTTACCTTATGCCGATAGGGTAAAATTCATCATCATACCGGATTCTTCTACACAGCAGGCTGCACTGAGGACGGCAGGCATCGACAGGCTTACCATGCTGAAGAAAGACGATGCCGATTTGCTGGTCAAGCAGAATTCTGCTCTTAAGATAGCCCAGCGCGGCGGTGGCCATGAACAGTGTGTATTCTTCAGGATGGACCAATCACCCTTCGACGATCTAAGAGTACGCCAGGCAATGCAACTTGCCGTCAATCTGGACGAGATAAACGAATCACTTTATGCCGGAGAAGCAACCTATTTCGTTTTTCCTTACTACTATACACCAGCTTATGCTGATTTATATCTGGGTATGGATGATCCTGCGATGCCCGCGGACGTGAGAGAACTGTATACATATAATCCGACGAAAGCCAAACAACTACTTGCCGATGCCGGATATCCGGATGGTTTCAAGACTGATCTGACCATTGTATCACTGTGGGCTGACTATTATTCGATTCTTAAAGAGTACTGGGCCCAGATAGGCGTTGATGTCGATATAGTACCGGTACAAGATTTCGGCGCGCTTATAGGAACCAATGCTTCTCTCGGTTTCGAGGGTATGATAGCCCAGTTCATCTCGCCCTGTTCAACCTATCCCGAACAGGCGCAGTACACTGGCGACAGCTGGCTGAATCCCAGTCGCATCAAGGATCCCTATGTCACCGAAATGGCTGAAAAGGCACGCGCAGCCTGCGTAACCAGCATGAAAGACGGTATGGCGATTACCAAGGAGCTTACAGCATACCTGCTGAAAAACGTATATGCCGTCCAGGCACTTCATTACCCGTTGTATAATGTCTGGTGGCCGTGGCTGAAGAACTATACCGGTGAATCCAGTGTTGGTTATATGACCTTTGATTCATGGGTACAGTTCGTTTGGGTCGACCAGGAGCTTAAAGCACAAATGGGATATTAATATAAGCTGAAGTAGTATAAACATGAAGGGGGCACTTGAAAGAGTGCCCCCTGTTTTTATTGCGTAAATTTGTTTATCTGGAATACGTATAGAGAGGCTTGTCGTCGGTTATGAGTCTTTTCTGACTGTCCAGGGCTTTCCTGATATGCTTTGGCAGGGAGAACATATTCTGGTGGGTAATTCCATCATATAATCTAAGGTTAGTAATACCCCTTTCTACCAGTCTGTCGTCGATCTCATTTGTTGACATAACAGGTGTTACATCATTCGAAACGAAACAGAAACCCCAGGGACCGCCGAATGACGGGACATCAACCTGGTAGGGATGGACTTCGGGAAATGCCGTTCTTAAAGTGTTAAATACGGCTGAGAAGTTCAGTAACTCATTAAAAGCAGCACAGCCTGCCTGGACGGACATGATACCATTCTCTGCCAGTTTTTCCCGTACTATACGGTAGAATTCTTCGGTGTAAAGAAGGTAGGCCGGTCCTTCTTCGATGGGTTCAGTAAGATCGATAATGATTATATCAAAAGCTTCCTTACTGTCGGCCAGGTATTGCCTGGCGTCGGTATGGTAAAGCTCGGTGCGTTCGTCTTCAAAGGAACCCTGGTGATGTTCGGGAAGGAATTCCCTGCAGATGGATATTACTTCCTCGTCTATATCCACCATTACCACTTTTTTTACTGTGTTATGGCGCAGAATTTCACGCAGGGTCGCGCCTTCACCCCCACCTGCAATAAATACCTTTTCGGGGTTGCGGTGAATTGTCATTGCCGGGTGTACCAGCGCTTCGTGATAAATGAATTCATCAAGTTCACTTGATTGTATCTTGTCATCGAGTACAAGACACTTGCCGTAGCTGCCCGTACGGATTATTTCAATAGACTGAAACTTCGTCTGCCCTTTATACAGCACTTCTTTAATGCTGTGCAGTTGAATCAAGTCTTCACTTATTTTATCGTGAAACCATTTAGCGGGGTCTGCTTCCATGATAATTATTCCGTATCCAGGATCCCTCTCTGGATTTCAAGGATCGTATGATTTTTTGCTTCAAGCTGGTCTACGACCATCCGTACTGCTTTACCCGGGTTCACCGACTCTCCACAGGTAAAGATATCCACTGCGGCATAACCACATTCAGGCCAGGTATGTATGAACAGATGCGATTCAGCTATTACGACAACACCGCTGACTCCCTGTGGTTCGAATTGGTGGAATGAGTCCCCGAGTACAGTTGCCCCGGCTTCTTTTGCAGCCGTGTTCAGCATTTTTTTCAGCGATTCAAGGTTGTTCAGCGTTTCTCTGTTACAGTCCTTGAGTTCCAGAAGATAATGTTTCCCTAGTGCATTCAATCACCTGCCCTCCTCAGAAGATTTCAAAGTCCTGGTCTTGTGGAAGAACCAGGACACAGCCACAAATTATATAACAAATTATTGTTTTCTTCAATGCGACCGGTGGTAACGTACTATCAAATAAAATTAAAGAACACGCATGTCTTTAAATTTGCTGGGTGTGTACTGATATATCGTAGTTTATATAGCAGGTTCTACTATTATACTGTCTGTTCTATAGCCCGAGTTCTTTTAACAGGATATCGAGGTTAATATTCTGTTGCATCAGTTTCTCGAACCTGGCCAGTTTACTTTCCTGGTTCGGACCTGGTTTCGCCATGACAGCTTCGACATGTTCCATTATTTCCGCTGAACGTTCACCGGTAGTGATCACGGGAATTTTCTTTTCTTCAGCCTTGATCAAAACGGCGGATTTAAGCGGAGTATCACCGGATAATACCAGGCATTTTGTGGAGGTACTCATTGCGGCAAGCTGCATATCCGGTCTTTCACTCCTGATTATGGCTACTTTGTTTTCTTTACGACCGAAGTACTCCGGCCCGGAATCGACTGTCATTGCGCCAAGCATCAGGTTTTCTATTAGCTCATCGGATTTTTCTTCGCCGAGTATGAATGTACCGTCTATGCAAGCGGCCAGTTCACCTATGGTAAGAGCGGACAACTCTCTATCTTCCTGAATAGCGCCGAGATATTTAATGCCTGCTTTAGCAAGCTGTTCAGCGTATTCACCGGTCACTCTGTCCATTCTTTTTTCTGGAACTTTGTTAAAAATGACTCCGATGAGAGATTGACCGAATCCCTTGTAACCGATTATTGCCTGTGAAACATCCTCTGTATATGACTCAACGATCAGCAATTTCGCCTTCAATTCCGTGACTATGTCTGAGGAAGACTGGTACTGCGTGGGAGGTCCGTCTATGATAACCACGTCTTTTCCCTTTGATACCCTGGCAACGGCTGCTTTGATACCGGCTGAGATATTGCTTCCGCTAATGGTAGGAGATAGTACTTCAACCGGCTCGCCAAGCGATAGGATATCTTTCACAAATAAGGCGCCGTCACCGTTTCCTGCTTCGAAAACAGGTTTGAGATATCCCGGCTTTTTCCCTGCATCGAGGGTCAGTTTTCCGAGACTCGCGCAGACCAACGTGTTTCCGCTGCCTTTTTCTTTCGTGGTTACATATACTGTTACCAAGCTGCACCTCCGAGTGGAAAGTTTGCTGCGAATATTATAAACCCTGAAGCATGATAGGTAAAGGGTGTTTCCGGTTGTTAAGCAGGATTAACGGCTTTAACTCTGCGTTCAAAAATTCGGCGTTCGAGGAGAATTTTATGCTGGCAACCAAGACACCTGAGACCAATGTCGGCTCCAAGTCTGACTACTTCCCAGTCGTAACTTCCGCACGGATGTTTTTTCCTGAGACGGACGATATCACCGAGTTTTATTTCCAGTGCCATAGTATTGTGATTTTACCTGGTTAGGAACCTGTCGATTTTTTCGTTTATTGCCATTGCTTCTTTACGGGCGGCTTCAGCGAAATCTGTATCCCGTGATGCGTAGATAATCTGGCGTGAGGAATTTATCACCGCTTTTTCACCGTTGGAGTCAACACCATAACGTACGGTTAATTCAAGGTCCCCTCCCTGGGCACCGATGCCGGGTATCAGGAAAGGCATATCAGGCTGGAGTCCGCGGATGACCTTCAATTCTTCAGGGTACGTTGCACCGACAACAAGTCCGACGTTACCGTTTTTATTCAATTCACCGGCTTTGATGGCAACGATCTCATAGAGCGGACGTTTTCCGTCGGCACTTTCGCACTCCAGTGACTGAAAATCCACTGCTCCGGGATTGGACGTCCGGCAGAGTATGAATACTCCTTTCTCAGAATAGCTTGTGAACGGTTCTATAGCATCGAGCCCGAGATAAGGATTTACAGTTACGGCATCGAACTTGTATAATTCGAAAATTGACTTGGCATACCCTTTTGCAGTGTTTCCTATGTCGCCGCGCTTGGCGTCTGCTATTACAGGAATGTTATCAGGAATGTAGTCGACTGTCCGTTTAAGTGCCTGAAGCCCTTCGATCCCCTGTGCTTCATAGAAACCAAGGTTCGGTTTATAGGCGCAGACAAGGTCTTTCGTAGCTTCGATGATCTCCCTGTTAAACTCGAAAATACTGGTATTTTCAGGAATGAGCTCAGGATCAGTGTCAAGACCTATGCACAGCAGACTCTTATTTCTCCGTGAAGCGGCAAGCAGTTTATCGATGAAATTCATCTCCACTCCTTACGTCTGTGATTGAAGGTTGATTGATGTTAACAGTCGCCAGGCCAACCGTCAAGTTGTTTCTTTGACTTAACATATAGGCGCTGTTACTATTTAAGGGGAGTTATCGATTTATGGTACAGCAGGTGAGTAAACTGCCTTTATTCCCATTAACCGCTGAGGTAAATGCAAAAGACCATCTGGAGATAGGCGGTTGCGATGTAGTAGAGTTAGCAGCGGAGTTTAACACACCTTTATATGTATACGACGAAGTAACTCTACGCGAAAAATGCACCGAATTTAAACGTGAATTCGGTGACAGGTATCCTACAACTGTCAATTATTCCTGCAAGGCGTTTATCAATAAAGCTGTATTGAAATTATTCGCCGAAGAAGGTCTGGGACTGGATGTTGTTTCCGGAGGTGAAATCGGCTATGCGCGTGCCTTCGGATTTCCTATGGAGAGGATTGATTTTCCGGGCAACAACAAATCAGCCGAAGAGTTAACTCTTGCCGTAGAATCGGGTATAGGACATATCGTAATCGATAACCTGTACGAACTGGATTTACTTCAAAAGATTACCGGACAACTTAATCGAAAACAGAAGATACTCCTCCGTATTACTCCCGGTATTGATCCGGGAGCTCACAGGTATGAAACTACAGGTCACAGGGACAGTAAGTTCGGCATACCAATGGTAGTGGCTGAAAAAGCTGTTGAGAAGGCGCTCTCTTTGCCCGGGATTGAACTGACAGGCCTGCATTTTCATATCGGCTCACAGGTTACAGGTACCGGACCTTATATAAACGCTATTGGGATTATCCTGGATTTCGCGTCTGAGATTAATAAAAAATACAGGTTCGAATTAAAAGAACTTAGTGTGGGTGGGGGATATGCCCATCGTTATACACTGAATGAAATGATTCCCTCTGTTTCTGATTATGCCGGGGATATAATCGGCATACTATCGGAGAAGTGCCGGGAATTGGATCTGAAACGTCCTCATCTTATCATCGAACCGGGTAGATCGATGGTTGCCGGTGCGGGAGTGGCTCTGTACACGGCAGGCGTCATCAAAGATATTCCGGGTATCAGGCGATACGTGTCCATCGATGGCGGAATGGCTGATAACGTTCTTCCGGCTTTTTACCAGGTAAATTTTGAAGCGGTAGCAGCCGCGAAAATGGGATCCGCCGGTATTGAGAAAGTCACCATTTGCGGTAAATACTGTGAATCGAGTGATATACTTATAAGAGATATAGAACTCCCGGATATGGCAGCCGGTGACATAATAGCGATACCCGGTTGCGGTGCGTACAACCTGACGGAATCAACGAATTATAATATGTCTTTCAAGCCTGCTGTAGTTATGGTGAAAGGTGGAGATGCACGGCTTGTCAGGAGACGGGAAACTCTTGATGATCTAACCAGGTGTGACCTTGTGTGAATAATAATTTACAGGGATTGATAGATGTGGCAGATAATAGGTCAGGACAGGGCTGTAGAACTGCTTGAGAGAAGCCTGGAGACAGGCTCTGTATCTCATGCCTATATGTTTATCGGTCCTGCCCACTCGGGGAAAATGACACTGGCGATGGACCTGGCGAGGGCTCTAAACTGCGAAGGTGAAGATAGACCGTGTGGACGGTGTGGACCATGCGGGAAGGTAACGGACCTTAAACATGCAGATGTTCAGGTAGTCGGAATAGCCGCTGACGATCCGTCGACGGAATCTAAATCTAAGACCGAGATAAGTATTGACCAGATTAGACAGATACAGCATACTGCCAGTCTGCCGCCTTTCGAAGGTAAATACAGGGTATATATCATTGAAAACGCCGAGTTACTTTCCGTAGAAGCGGCGAATGCGTTACTGAAAACACTTGAGGAACCTGAAAGTAAGGTAGTGTTTATCCTCCTTGTGACTGATTCAAGCCTGTTACCTGAAACGGTTGTTTCACGCTGCCAGCCTGTCGAATTTATTTCGGTGCCTTCTGAAAAAATAAAGGAGTCCTTGACCGATAGATGGGGAATCGGTCCGGAGAAAGCAACTCTCCTGGCCCGGTTGTCCAGGGGACGGTTTGGCTGGGCTGTCTCGGCGGCGCAGGATGACAGACTGGTTGAGCAGCGTTCGGAAATAGTTGAAACCATACTTGATGTTATTGACTCTGATATTGAAACACGATTTGCACTTTCTTCGCAGTTGGCGGGAAAATTCGGTAATGACAGGAATTTCGTTTTCGCAAGGCTGGATATACTGTTAGACCTCTGGCGTGATATGCTATTGATAAAGACAGATTCAACAGATAATATTACGAACATAGACCGAATTCACGAATTAACCGGAATGGCGGAAGGGCGAAGTCTTTCCGGAATAAGGGACTATATTAGAAGTATTAGAAAGGCGAATGTAGAATTAAGACAGAATGCCAATCCCAGGCTTGTACTGGAAGTACTTATGATCGATATGCCCGATGCAGGCCGGGGAAAAGAAATGGCGTCTTCAAACAAGAGGTAGATTTATGGCTGAAGTAGTTGGTGTTCGATTCAAGCAGGCCGGAAAGATATATTATTTTGATCCGGGAGATTTGAATCTTGAAGTGAATGATTATGTAGTTGTGGAGACAGCTCGCGGTCTGGAACTGGGAAATGTAGTCATAGCTCCCGGACAGGTCCTCGACAGTGATATAGAGAATCCTTTAAAACCTGTAATACGAAAAGCGGAAACTGAAGATATTGAGCGTGCAAAGCAGTTCGAAGAGAAAGAAAAAGAGGCGCTGGAAGAATGTGCCAGACTCGTTGAAAAACTAAAACTTAATATGAAGCTGCTTGGTGCTGAATATAATCTGGACGGCAGCAGGCTGACACTCCACTTCAGTGCCGCTGAACGGGTGGATTTCCGTGAACTCGTCAGAGAACTGGCAAAACGGCTGAAAGTACGCGTAGAAATGCGCCAGACCGGCCCCAGGGATGAAGCCAAGATGGCCGGCGGTTGCGGCAGGTGTGGGAGACCTCTTTGCTGTATGACTTTTCTCAGTAATTTTACTCCGGTGTCAATGAGAATGGCGAAAGACCAGGGACTCCCGCTCAATCCGATGAAAATATCAGGTGTTTGTGGTCGATTAATGTGCTGCCTGGTATATGAGAATGAATATTATCAGGAAATGAAAGATAGAATGCCGCGAGCCGGTCAACGGGTCATGACACCTCTTGGTGAAGCTAAAGTAGTCGATATCAATCCTCTCAAGGTATCTGTAATGGTTGAACTGGAAACGCAGGCCGTGGTGGAATTTCCTCTGAATGAGATTTCCCTGATGATTGACAGCAAACGCGAACAGGCGAATAATAGTAAAAAAGTTAAAGAAAAAGAAAACAGCAAGAATACAGAGAAAGAGAACGACAAGACTAAATCCTGACATGCCTTCATTCGGCGAAGAAAAGATCATTGAAGCACAGGGATACCGGTATATTGCCGGTGTAGATGAAGCCGGTCGTGGCGCCCTTGCCGGACCAGTAGTAGCCGCTGCAGTAATTCTTCCACTGAACAAAGCCTTGCCGTTTATTAGCCAGGTCAGAGACAGTAAGAAATTAACCCCGTTAAAACGGGAGTATTTATTTCGCACTCTTCATGAATTTGCCGTGACCTTAGCGGTTGGAATATCCGGTCTGGACATTATTGATACTTTTGGCATAGTCGCGGCAACCCGCCAGGCAATGAAATCAGCCATCGAACAACTGTCTCCTCCTGCTGATTATGTGCTTGTAGATTATCTGAGACTTCCCGAAGTAAATTTGCCACAGAAAGGCATAACCCATGGTGACGACTTATGTTATTCGATCGCCTGCGCGTCGATAATCGCGAAAGTATCACGGGACCGGTTGATGATAGAACTCGATGAGGAGTATTCGGGATATGGACTGGCAAATCACAAAGGGTACGGCACGAAAGAGCACATGGAATGCCTGTGGCGACTTGGTCCCTGTCCTGTCCACAGGAAAACATTCGGTCCTGTTCGGGAAATGATCTCATGAAAAGGAAAGAGACAGGAAATCTAGGGGAAAAGCTGGTACGTGAACACCTTAAGAAGAAGCATCACCGTATTATGGAAACAAACTACAATTGCCCTCATGGAGAGATCGATATTGTCTCAAAGCAGAAGGATACACTTGTTTTTACCGAGGTTAGAACAAAAACCGGTACGAATTTTGGTACTCCGGAGGAATCCATAACGCGGACCAAGAGGGAAAGAATGAGAGCATGTGCGCTCTATTATCTGCAAACTCATGAAAATCCGGGGAAGACGTGGCGAATCGATGTAGCAGCCGTGGAGATGGATAAGAATGGGAAGCTATCGCGTATCGAGTTTATAGAGAATGCGGTGGAAGAAGAGTAAGTATTTATGTACTTTCACACTATATTTCTGCTTTCCTTTGCATCTTTTAATTATGGGAATAAGTTAACGGTCACAATAAGGTTACCGAAGTATTTATGAATGTAAGAATGTAATATTTATATTTGTATTCATATTATTCATGAAAATAGGGGAATCTGTTCTTCTAAATATTGTTTAATTCTTCGTTCAGCTAAATCGCAATATTTTTGATCAATATCATACGCTACATATTTTCTTTTAGTCTTCAGTGCCGCAATACAAGCAGAACCACTACCTGCAAAAGGATCAAGAATAACTTCACCTTCAAATGTATAAAGTTGTATCAAACGATAAGGTAATTCTACCGGGAAAGGCGCTGGATGTCCTACTTTTGTGGCCCGTTCTGCTGGAAATTTCCAAACACTTTTTGTAAATTCTAAAAATTCTTCTTTTTCAATAGTGCTTTTTCTGTTGTATGGATTCGAATGGGTAAAAGTATTTTTACAGAATACAAGTATATATTCGTGTATGTCTCGTAACACTGGGTTATTTGCTTTTAGATAACTTCCCCATGCAGTTGAAGGACTTACACTGGTTCCTTTATCCCATAATATTTCTCCCCTCATCATAAAACCAATGTCATGCATATCTTCGATAATATAACTATGAAGTGGTATATAAGGCTTCCTGCCTAAATTAGCAACATTTATACACGCCCTCCCACCAGGAACTAAAACCCTGTATGTTTCCTTAAACACTTGTTTTAAGAATTCTCTATATTCTTCGAGAGATAAATTCTCATCGTATTCTTTGCCAACATTATAAGGTGGTGAAGTAACCATCAGATGCACGCTATCATTTGGCAACTCTGTCATAAATTCACTTGATTTACATAAGATTTTATTCATATATTTCTGATCAATTGGATTTTCAACAAACTTCACATTTTTTTCATTATTTAGTCCTTCATAAAGTTTGCTGTTATAAAATTTTGATGAGTCATGATTGATTCTTCCTGGAGAACCAAAAGCACTTGTTTTAGTACCATTTTTTCTTATATGAGGTGGCACTCTAATCTTCCCTCCATAGGTCAACCCATCTTTTGAACGAATTGAACTCTACTCTGATTTTTTGCCAGTTTATGGCAATCTTTCTGCTTTCTTTATCATTGACCAAACTTACGAGAGATTCCCTGGTAATTTCAACACCTCTGGGATTTGTTCCGCTTTTTGGAAGCTTGATATAATTCGCTCTGCCTGTCCTATCAAAAACCTGCTTCTGAACTTCTAATGGAATGTAGTAAAACCCACCGGTATCATTCCAGTTAATTTGAACGAGTAGAATATCGTAATGCGGATAATAACTTTCCCGAAATTCTTCTGCTTTTTGGGCATCTACTGTCCATATAAGTTTAACGCCACCAAAACTTTTACCTGTTATTGTTTTTATAGATACTGGTTTTCCAAATAGTTTTGCGTCTACCTCCGGCTCTGTTATAGGAATTTCAGTTTCTACATTTGCTTCGCCAAATTCATATATTAGCAAAGCAACTAATATTCTCTCACGAACCGAGCCAACTTCCATTCCTGTTTTCCCTGCTCTCGAGCTTTCCAATTCTGCAAGTTGGAACAAATAAGGTAAACGTCTCTGTATCTTCTCTACAAGTTTTTTATCTTCAAATATTTCTATGAAATGACCAGACATTTTGTTGTTCTCTTATCTGTAAAAACGATCTCAACTCTCCAACAACCGTTAAGAATGCAAGGGATAGTATTGATTGTCTCCCCGACTTTGACTCTAATAAAGAACCTGGCGGTTAATAGCCGCTTTCTCTACCATTAAGCTATCGTGGAACACCCATAATGAGGACGGTATTTCAATTATTGACCATTATCGCTTTTCTCGGTACGTAAGTCAAGATTGCAGATACACTCGATGAATACACTAGGTTTTTTATCAACTCAGTATTTTATACACTTTACCACTGGAAAAGGCTGTGTTAAAATAAACTGCTTTGCATAAAATAGACCCCCGAAACCTGCTCCTTTGGTCTTGACTATATGACGAAATCGCGAGAAGAATTCCGCAAGATATTGCACTATATCGAGGCCAATCTTAACTGGATTGGCGAGGGATTATACTCTCTTGAGGAAACGGCAATAACGATTCTGCACGATAACTCGACGGGTCAGCAGTTCGAGACACTGGGCAAGTGTAAGTTTTACCCTGAGATTGTATCTAATTTGAAATATGGATAAATAGTGGCAATTACCGGAATAGAGGAGATTCGATGACAGAGCCTACTGATAACCTTGATAAAATATCCGAACAGGTAAGGGAAAACCTGACCGCGAAAGATAAAGCAAGAGAAAAGATGCTGCCGATGTGCCGCGATGCCATTCGTTGTTGTAGCGAAGCCATCAGAGCGATACACAGGCAGGAGTTTGAAAAAGCGAACGGGTTGCTGGAATCAGCCTATAAACTGCTAAAGGAAAGTGAAGAAGCTCTTGCAGGCAGTCCGGAACTGGTGAATACCGGGTCGCTGCGGGATGCTCAGAAAGAATATGTTGAAGGCTGTGCCGTACTCAATATCGTTACAGGTAAATTGCTTCCAACTTCAGAAGAGCTCGAGGTTGACTCTGCTGCTTACCTGAACGGTCTTGGAGAAGCTGCCAGCGAATTAAGACGTTACCTGCTGGACAGTATGAGAAAGGGAGATGTTTCGAAAGGTGAGAAACTTCTGATGGCAATGGATGACATATACAGCGTTCTGGTTACTATAGACTTCCCGGACGCGATCACGGGAGGACTCCGGAGGACAACGGACCAGCTCCGGGGCGTGCTTGAAAGGACCAGGAGTGACCTGACGCTTTTTATTACTCAACAGGACCTGGGGCAAAGAATAGAAAAGCTTGAAAGGAACCTTGAGAGAATAGAGGAAGGCCGGTAATAACCAGGGAAATAATCGACTCGTCGACAATAGAAAGGAGTATTTCTAAATGAACTTGATATGGTTTGCCGTTATAGCCGGGATTATAGGCCTTGTGTTCGTGATCTTTCTTGCCGTTAACGTCCTTAAAAAGGACGCCGGTAGTGAAAGAATCAGGGAGATAACCACAGCGATCGAAGAAGGAGCGAAAGCTTTCCTCCGCCGCGAATATATTACTTTAGTGGCGTTCGTAGTAGTGGTATTCATCGTCCTGGCTGTGATACCTGATATCAGGTGGGAAGCGGCGGTTGCTTATCTTGTAGGGGCTGTCACTTCTGCCGGAGCCGGGTATATAGGGATGAGAATGGGTGTAAAGGCGAACGGTCGCACCGCCACGGCAGCGCAGAAAGGTTTAAATCCTGCTTTACGCATCGCTTTCTCCAGCGGCTCGGTAATGGGAACGACAGTGGTAGCGCTGGGAATACTCGGTCTCAGTATTATCTACCTCATCTTCGGCGGAGACGAAATAGTCAAGATAATCACGGGTTTCAGTTTTGGAGCTTCTTCGATTGCCCTGTTCTCCAGGGTAGGCGGGGGAATCTTCACTAAAGGTGCCGATGTAGGCTCGGACCTGGTCGGCAAGGTAGAAGCCGGTATACCTGAAGACGACCCGAGGAATCCGGGAGTGATCGCGGATAATGTCGGCGATAATGTCGGCGATATAGCCGGTATGGGGGCCGATCTTTTTGAATCATATGCCGCTGCTATAGTCGCTACTCTTGTAGTTGCGGTAGCAGCAGGATTCGCCTGGGATTCGGATATGGCTGTTCTCCCGTTCATAATAGCAGCCGGTGGTATAGTTGCTGGAATTATCGGGACTTTCTTTGTAAGAACCGGAGAAAAGGCTGAGATGAAAGCCCTGCTGTGGGCGCTTCGTCGTGGGATCTACATAGCATCTATACTCGTGGTCGTCATATCCGGACTGGTAATCTGGAAAATGAATGTAGATTTCGGTGTGTTCTGGGCAGTTGTTGCAGGTCTGGTTGCCGGAATACTGATAGGTCTGAGTGTTGAATACTATACTTCCTACACTTATAAACCAACCCGGTCAATAGCCGAATCAGCCGAGACAGGTACCGGAACTTTGATAATTAAAGGTTTTGGTACCGCGATGATGAGTACACTGATACCTGTGGTACTGGTAGTAATCGCGACATTAGTCTCATACCACTTTGCTGATCTTTATGGGATAGCAATAGCCGCACTTGGAATGCTGTCTACTCTTGGTATTACACTGGCAACCGATGCTTATGGGCCGGTTGCCGATAATGCAGGAGGGATTGCCGAGCAGGCGCACCTCGACCCGGAAGTGAGAGAGAGGACGGATGCCCTGGATTCACTGGGCAACACAACAGCGGCAACCGGGAAAGGCTTCGCAATCGGTTCTGCAGCGCTGGCTGCTCTCGGATTGACCGCTGCCTTCGGTGAGACCATGAAAGTTCAGGGATATGAAATTGACATAAGCCTTCTGAATCCGGTTGTTATCGTAGGCCTGTTTATCGGTGCGATGATGGTTTTTATCTTCAGCGCTTTGACTATGGAAGCTGTTGGCAAAGCAGCGATGGGCATAGTTAATGAGGTCCGTCGCCAGTGGCGTGAAATACCCGGCTTAATGGAAGGTACCGCCAAACCTGATTACGCTAAATGCGTTAGTATTTCGACAGGAACTGCTCTCAAAGCGATGATATTACCCGGTCTGCTGGCTGTCACTGCCCCTATCCTGGTAGGACTTGTTCTTGGAGCAAATGCTCTCGGAGGAATGCTAATTGGAGCGATAAGTGCAGGATTCCTGCTGGCCGTGACCATGGCTAATGCCGGTGGAGCCTGGGACAATGCGAAGAAATGGATCGAAACAGGGAAACTTGGCGGCAAAGGCTCGGACGCTCATAAGGCTGCGGTGGTAGGAGATACCGTTGGTGATCCGTTCAAAGATACCTCAGGACCTTCACTGAATATCCTGCTGAAACTCATGTCGATCGTGGCGGTAGTTTTCGCTCCGATATTTACCCTTACCGGCTGGCTGGGATAGAATTCTTAATATTCATGTAACAAATGAAGGCTCTCCTGATACAGAGAGCCTTCATTTGTTACTTAACCTACATATTGAGAAACGGATTAGCCTTTTTCTCGGCACCTATTGTAGTCTCCGGACCATGCCCCGGATAAGCGATAGTATCTTCCGGCAGGATCATAAGCTTGGTAGCGATATTATCCAGCAATTGTCTGCCGTTTCCTCCGGGCATATCATATCTGCCGATGCTGAACCTGAACAGCGTATCTCCGGTAAATACTACACCTTCACCGTAGAGGCATATACCGCCCTGGGTATGACCGGGAGTGTGGATAACCAGGAAATGAAGATTGCCGATATCCACGCTGTCGCCACCGTTAAGCAGCCGGTCGGGTTTCATCGGTGGCTGCTGGGGGAATCCGAATCCGCCGCCGCGACCACCCTCGATGTACATGGCGTCTTCCGGATGTATCGCGATTGGTGCCCCGGTAGCATCCTTCACGTCTTTCAACGCTCCGATATGGTCGGGATGACCGTGGGTCAGGACAATAAGTTTGATGTCCATACCAAGGTTGTCTATCTTATCGATAATTTCCCTGCCGCTTGTACCCGGGTCTATCACCATGGCTTCATTTGTGGATTCATCCCCGACGATATAACAGTTGGTTCCGAATGGCATTAATTCCAGTTTTTCAATAATCACTTAACAATAATCCTTCCTCATCGATTACCAGATATTATTCACACTTTATATAAGTCATTCTACCATCTGGATAAAATCAGTAACAAGACAATATATATTTAC
>CAZBQL010000055.1:0-20785 GCA_964493985.1 uncultured Dehalococcoidales bacterium | reverse complement strand
CCTCACCCTAACCCTCTCCCGCGGTGGGGAGAGGGAACTTTTTCAGAGGTTTCCTTAATACGAAATACGAAACAATGTCGAGTTTCAAAATGCAAAACAAATTGTACCGATTTTAATATTTAAATATTTGGATTTGTTTAGAACTTAGAAATTAGGATTTAGTGTTTTTATAAAGCCCCCGACTAAGTATTTTCCTGGCATTAATCTTTAGCCGGCGGGGCTGGATTCTGATACCCTTCCGGCAGTATCGTGGGGACCATCTTTACCAGTTCTTCGATTGTCCAGAGTCCATCTTTTTTATCGATGGATTTCATTCTTACAGGTTCGGAGTACATGGTAATATTGCCGCCGGTCACATCGAAGACCTGGCCGTTGATATTTGCGGCCTCCTGTGTACACAGATAGACCAGAAAAGGTGTAAGAGTCATCGGGTCAGGGAGATGGGTCAATTCTTCGTATCTTTCTTTCGTCATCAACCCGGCTTCGTAACGCTTCTTGAAGCCAGCCTGAATATCTTCATTGGCGCTGAACCGTGTAGACGCGGTCGGCGCATATGCATTGCAGGTGACGTTATACTTTCCCATTTCGCGGGCGATCGCGCGAGTTAAACCGACAATACCAGCTTTGGAAGCTCCGTAGTTACAGTGACCGACCGTACCCAGCCAGGCTGTAGAAGTGGTATTAATAATACGTCCCCACTTCTGTTCTCTCATGATACCGCAGGCAAAACGGCTGGTGTTGAACGTGCCTTTGAGGAATGAATCGACACAGGTATCCCATTCTTCTTCCGTCATATTCCATATCATATGAGGCATATCTGACCCGGCGTTATTAACGAGTATATCTACCTTGCCATACTTTTCTTTCGTGGTGGTAATCATTTCCTCCGCTATGGAAAAGTCCGAGATGCTACCAAAGAACGGAATAGCTTCACCTCCCATGGAAATTATCTGCTCGGCTGCGGTTTTGGCATCGCCGCCTTCAGTCCCTTCGCGCCTGTTATTTGTTACTACTGTGGCTCCTTCCTTGGCAAAAGCTATAGCTATAGCAAGACCAATACCCTGACCGGAACCGGTGACAATGGCTACTTTATCTTTTAATCTGTTTCCCATCTCGTTCCTTCCTCAGTAATATTTTCGTGTTTCTCACCACACCCGGGCTGTCTGAATTCTAAGCTGTTGCCCGAATTACTGTCAAGTACATTACATCAATATTGCGTTAAAATAATGCATTGTTGATTAATTGACTATAATAAAAAATAAATAGTAGAATTGGCGTGGTTAAAACCGGATAGAATGGTAAAAGAGCTGCGAGAATTCAAATAAAGGCAGGTGAACAATGGACTTAGGACTAAAAGGTAAAGTAGCTATCGTGACAGGCACGGGACGCAAAGGAGCCATGGGAGAAACAATCGGCATGGGCCTGGCTAAGGAAGGAGTAAATATCGCCTGTATAGATATAGTTGTCGAAGGCGCTGAAGCAATAGCGAAAGGTATAGCTGAAGCAACGGGGGTAAAAACTACTGCAATTAAAGTTGATCAGAGTGATCCGCAGCAGGTGAAAGATGCGGTGGAGAAAATAAATACGGATCTCGGGCCTGTAGACATACTGGTGAATAATGCGGCTCTGATGGGCCCCTTTGGACGTATCGAGAGGATGGAATTAAAAGACTGGCAGGCCATGATCAAAGTAAATCTCGATGGCTGCTACTACTGGATACGGGAAGTCTGGAATACCATGGCAGAGAAAAACTTCGGACGTATAATTAACATTTCATCGATTGCCGGTGTCATGGGCGGATTCGGACAGGTGAATTACTCAGCTTCTAAAGCAGGTGTTATCGCTATCGCGAAGACGGCTGCTCTCGAAGGTGCCCGGAAAGGTATTACCGCTAACGCAGTAACACTGGGTGTAGTAGCGACCGGCCAGAGCGCAGAGACCAACGAAGCCAGTGAAAGGCTGAAAATGCGGATCGCTATGCGCAGGTTCGGTGATCCCGAGGACGTTGCTAATATGGTCGCTTTCCTGGCATCCGATAAAGCAGGATATGTTACGGGGCAGGACATTCATGTCATGGGCGGCATAGACCTGTTCACATATTAGTTACCGGGCATTAAACATTGTCTGGTGACTATATAGATGATATAATTTATATTTGATAGCGGACATTCCCAACCTTTAAGTTAGTCCGGAGAGGCTAGTAAGGATGGTCCAGGGATCCAGTTTTGCATAACCTCTTGCTAGCCATAGCAAGAGGTTTTTTTATGAACAGCATAACGGTGATGACATCCAGGGACATCGGCAGGAGTCTCACTCGTATCGCCCATGAAATAATAGAACACAACAAGTCCGTTGAGGACCTTGTCCTTGTGGGCCTTCAAACTCGTGGAGTACCGCTGGCAAAACGCCTTTCATCGATAATCGGCAGTTTTACGGGATGTGAAATTCCCGTCGGATTACTGGATATCAGTCAATACCGGGATGATATTTCAGGTAAGAGTGAACCTTCCACTGGTGAACATACAGACATTCCTGTAGAAATCAGCGGGAAGGTGGTCATTCTTGTAGATGATGTTCTCTACACGGGAAGAAGTATCCGGGCGGCAATGGATGCCCTGATCAATAGGGGACGACCAGGATCAATTCAACTGGCAGTAATGGTTGACCGCGGTCACCGTGAGCTGCCGATAAGAGCAGATTATGTAGGTAAGAATATTCCCAGCGCCCGTCATGAAGAGATTCAGGTACGGCTTCTGGAAACAGACGGTGTGGACGAGGTGGTAATATCAAAGAACGGTCGTGTGGCAGCAGGGGATAGTGGGATGGAAAACCGACTGATTCGAAAGGAGAATTAATGTCCTTAGTAAATCGCAGCCTGGTAACGATCGACGATCTATCAGTATCTGAAATGGAATCCGTCTTTAACCTGGCCGAAGAGATGGAAGGTACGACTGAAAAACAGACCGATGTCTGTCAGGGGATGATATTGGCAAGCCTGTTTTTCGAACCGAGTACCAGAACAAGACTGTCATTCGAAGCCGCCATGCACCGACTCGGCGGGAACGTAATCGGTGTTTCCGACGTCGAATCAACCTCTTTAGCCAAAGGCGAGAGTATTGCCGACATGGCAAGAATCGTGGGAAGCTACGCTGATATTCTGGTAATACGGCATCCATGGGAAGGAGCCGCAAAGGTAGTCGCTGATTATGCAGGTGTGCCGGTAATCAATGCCGGCGACGGAGGTCACCAGCATCCTACACAGACGTTACTTGACCTGTATACTATCAGGAAGGAAAGAGGTTCTCTCAGAGGATTAACGATAGCTCTGTGGGGTGACCTGAAATATGGCAGGACGACTCACTCCCTGATATTAGCACTTGCTAAGTTCGGTGCGAATATGTTGTTCTGTCCCAGTCCGGGGCTTGAAGTCCCGCACAACGTCATCAGAAAGCTGATCACCGAATACGGAGGAGAAATTGAAACACACGATGTGACGAAGGAACTGGATGAATCATTCCCGATCGACGCTATATATAAAACTCCTGACAGCCCTCACCAACTGGCGATGATGCCTGACGTGAACCTGGAGGTAGAATTACGGAAAGGCGTGGATGCCCTGTACGTTACACGCACTCAAAAAGAGAGATTTTCCGAAGGCGAATTTAAGGGAAAGAATGGGAAATTCCCGGTCGTGAACCAGGAGTTTTTACGTGGAAAGGAATTCAGGAAGACCATGGTAATGCACCCTCTTCCCCGGGTCGATGAGCTGGCATACGATGTCGATTCGGACCCTCGTGGTATGTATTTCAAACAGGCAGCTCATGGTATACCGATAAGGATGGCACTTCTTTCACTCCTTCTCGGGTGTAAAAAACCGGGTATACCTGAAAAAGAAGAGCCTGAACTCAATGTAGAATATCCGGTATATAACAGGGGCTACGCAGTAACTTGCCCTAATTCACGATGTGTCTCAGTGCAGGAAACAGAAACGAAATACCTGGTACCCGAGTTCATGATAACGAGCCGCGATCCGCTGACACTCAGGTGTGTGTATTGTGAACATGGATTTCAACCCGGCTTTGTAGCCAGCGCCGACTGGCATGAAGGTAGACTGGAGAACAAGAAGTATCACAGCGCCGACAGTCACTTTGCACGGACCATAAAGACCGAGAACCTGGTGCTGTTCGATACGGAGAGACAGGCGCAGGCTATGGGATTTATGCCGAGTCATTTCGTGTCAGAATCTCCGGATGACAAATAATGAATAAGCCGTTACTTATCAGAGGCGGTAGAGTAATCGATCCCGGCAGTGGACTGGATATGACTGGAGACCTGCTGATCGATGGCGAAGGTATTCTCAGATTTGCAGATACTAGTTCAGACATATCGGAATCCGAATACAGGATAGTTAATACTAAAGGAATGATCGTCTGTCCGGGATTCATCGATCTTCACTGCCATCTCAGGCAACCCGGTTATGAAGAAAAAGAGACCATCGCTTCCGGTACCTGTGCTGCAGCCAAAGGTGGTTTTACTACCGTGTGCTGCATGCCCAATACTAAACCCGCCCTGGATAATCCCGAAACTATCAAGCTGGTGCAGGATATTGCCTTAAAAGAAAGCCCTGTCCGTGTCCTGACGATTGCCAGCATTACAAAGGGAAGACAGGGTGAGGAATTATCAGACTTCAAAACGCTGGCTTCACTCGGCGTGGCGGGATTCAGTGACGACGGTTCGCCGGTAGCCGATGAAAATCTGATGAGGAAAGCACTGAAGGCATGCCGTGAACTGAACCTGCCGTTAATAGAGCACTGTGAAGTTCCGGAACTTGCCGGTGACGGCGTTATCAACCAGGGAAAAGTAGCGAAAAAACTGGGACTCAAGGGGATCCCGGCTGCCGCCGAAGAGCAGATGGTTTCCCGTGATATCCGACTTGCTGGTGAAACAGACGGGTGGGTACACATCGCCCATGCCAGTACTACCAAAACAGTAGAAATGATACGCTGGGCAAAATCCGAAGGTATCCACGTTACCGCCGAAGTGACTCCTCATCACCTTACGCTTACCGAGAATGAAGTCGTGACTCGCGGTACGGCTGCTAAAGTCAATCCGCCATTGAGAGCACAGGCTGATATAAACGCACTTATCGAAGGGTTGAATGACGGGACAATAGATATTATCGCTACCGATCACGCTCCCCATACGAGAGCGGATAAAGACTGCGACATGATGAAGGCAGCGTTTGGTATCAGCGTTTTCGAGACCGCACTCGGAAGCCTGATGAGCCCGGTACATAATGGCAAGATCACAATAAACACTCTTATCGATAAACTGACAAGACAGCCTGCATTACTTCTAGGTGAGAGGGATGGAACCACGGTCAGGCTTGAAAACAGTAAACCTGCCGATATAGTGATACTCGATCCCGATAGAGAGTGGGTTGTTGACCCGGTAAAATTCATCTCGAAAGGGAAAAACACGCCACTTGCAGGGACTATACTAAAGGGCAGGGTAGTGATGACCATATCAAGGGGTGAATTAGTATATAGAGATGAATCTCTGGCAGGAATATAAATCAACGATCGTCATTACGAGGAATCGGCCTTAGGGGACACAGTAATCTATAATAATACGAGAGGAATATTGAACCAGTACGCAGCAAGAGTAGCATCAATAAGCGGACCGATACCAGGTCTGGACCGTCCTGACGGTCGCAGCATTAATCATTCCCGCACTATAACTTTCGAATGCCCGGAAATAGCTGAAGAAGCCATTCCCGGTCAGTTCGTGATGGTCAATTGTGGTGATACCACGCTTCCGCGTCCTTTCAGTATACACAGGATTACCGGTAACGGAGAACTCAGCCTGTTTTTCGCTGTGCTGGAAAACGGGACAGGAACGGAATGGCTGGCAGAACGTAAAACTGGAGATACGGTAAAGATTCTCGGACCGCTCGGGAACGGGTTTACTATCGATGAAACTTCACATAATATATTACTGGTTGGCGGAGGTATGGGTATCGCCCCCCTTATCTTCCTGGCAGAAGAAGAATTTAAAAAAGGAAGAACAGTTACATTAATGTACGGGACACAGAATAGAGACAGGTACCCTGTAGAAAGTATTATTCCCCAGGTAAACATAATTAGTGCTACCGAAGACGGCTCGATAGGGCATCACGGCATGATAACGGATCTATTACCTGAATATATTGATAAAGCCGACCAGCTATTTATCTGCGGTCCTTCGGCGATGTATAAATTTATCCACAATCAGGATATCGTAAAGGATAAATCAACCCAGGTCTCGCTTGAAGTCAGGATGGCTTGCGGAAGGGGAATATGTTACGGCTGCACGGTCCAGACTGTGAACGGCAAGAAACGGGTGTGTGAAGATGGGCCTGTGTTTGATTTTGGCGATATAAACTGGAATAGCATTTAACGTTAACTGTTATAGTTTGATAATACACGGGAGAACTTAATTTGGCAGTAGTCGAAGCCCACGGATTGACCAGGAATTTCGGTACACTCACAGCCGTTGAGGACCTGTCACTGGAAATGGAGAAGGGTGAAGTCCTGGCCTTTCTCGGCCCTAATGGAGCCGGGAAAACCACGACGATTCGAATGCTTTCGGGAATAATTTCTCCTACCAGAGGATACGCCGTGATTGCCGGACACCGCACTGACCGGGAGGTAGAACGGATACATGAATCTATTGGTCTCCTGACGGAAACTCCCGGATTTTACGATGCTCTCACCGCCATGTGGAATCTCGGATTTTATGCCAGGTTCTATAACGGAATCGATGTCGATAGACAGATAGAAAAATATCTGAAAATAACCGGATTATGGGACAGGCGAGACGCGAAGGTAGGTACGTATTCAAAGGGCATGAAACAGAGACTAGCCCTCGCCAGGGCTCTGATCCACGAACCCGAAGTTATTTTTCTCGATGAGCCTACCGCCGCTCTCGATCCTGAAGCAGCCAGGGAAGTACGTGAACTGGTCAAGAATCTGAGTCTTGAAGGGCGCACGATATTTATTTCAACACATAATCTGACCGAAGCAGAACAGCTATGCAGCAGAATAGCCGTTGTCCAGACTCATTTGCTGGCACTGGATACACCGGCAAACCTGCGACAGCGTTTATTCAGACGTCAGGTAGTCGTCCGTCTGGACGGCTTATCTGAGTCTGTCGTTGAACTAGTCAAAGGACTTACCTTTGTTCTCAATACGGAAACAACAGGAAATGAAATTGTCGTGGAGTTAAATGATCCTGAAAATACTCCTGACCTGGTCCGCCATATCGTCGAAGCCGGCGGCAGGATAATGTCGGTCTCCGAGCAGCAGCATTCACTGGAAGAAGTATACCTGAGCCTTATGAGCGAGAATTAGCATGGCGATAGAACGCATAAAAAATGTTTTAAGCAACGAATGGAAGGTACTCACAAGCGAGCCTACTACGATCTTGCTCTTTACTCTTCTTCCACTGATAATACTCGCCGAAGCAATGGTTGCGATCTGGCTTATTGCGTTAATCGGCGGTGAAGCCATGGCAAATAATGAATTTTTCGCCGGGACACTGGACAAGCTCGTTACCAGCTATCCCGGCGCCGTGGACCTGCCGGCTATCGACCGTGTCCGGCTGCTGCTTCTTACACAACTTAATTTTTTTACTCTTCTGATTCCGACAATGGTCGCTATTTATGCCGGAGCTTACGGGATCGTTGAAGAAAAGGTATCGAACAGTCTCGAACCTCTGCTGGCTACTCCGGTGAAGACCTGGGAATTATTATTCGGGAAGGCAATGGCAGGATTTCTGCCGGCTATGATTATTACCTGGATATGCGCGGCTCTCGCTCTGGCAGGAGTGAATATCCTGGGCTGGGGATACCTTCTGGGACACTATATCAACGTAATATGGGCAGTGAATTTTTTCCTGATCTCACCGGCAGTTGCCTTTCTCAGCTTCCTCCTCGGGATAATAGGCTCATCACGCGCCAGGGACCATCGGAGTGCTCAAAATATGGTACTGTTTATCATTTTCCCGATATTCATTTTGATAGCCATCCAGATGACGGGAATTATATGGTTTACTCCCTTGCTTATCATAGTCATGGGAATCGTGTTATGCGTTATCGATCTCCTGGTATTGCGTATCGCCGTAAGATTATTCCAGCGTGAATCGATAATTATACGGTGGCGATAAAAGTAAAAGTAACAGGAGGCAGTGATGGTAATTACATCTAAAATATCTCTTCAGACAGAGGGTAACAATGACGCGGTAGATATTACACCACAGGTTCAAAAGGAAATCAATGCGAATAACATTAACAGCGGTACGGTAACGGTTTTCGTCAGCGGATCGACCGCAGGATTGACTACCATTGAGTACGAGCCGGGGGTGGTATCGGATTTTGCCGACATGTTCGAGAGGATTATTCCAAAGGGAATAAAATACGGGCATGATCGTGCCTGGGGGGACGGAAACGGTCATTCTCATGTACGGGCGTCTTTGCTGGGCCCTTCACTGGTCGTTCCTTTCACTGACAAGAGACTGATACTCGGAACCTGGCAGCAGATAGTCCTCGTGGACTTCGATAACAGACCACGCTCCAGGCAGGTTATTTTACAGATAATGGGAGAGTAGATTTTCTTGACAGCCCTGAGATTAGAGTCTTATAATAACCTTGATTTCAGTAGTCTTGTGAGATTACGGATACATTTAGCTGAAAGGTGAAGAGATGGCAAACGAGATAGGAAAAAGGTATGCATGCGTAAAATGCGGCGCCGAATTCATTGTTACCAGAGCAGGTGACGGTACGGTAAATTGCTGCGGCCAGCCGATGGAACAAAAGAAATAGAGCAGTTCAAGGAGGTACCTGTTAAGTGGCAAGTCAACTTGGAAAAAGATATAAATGCCTAGTATGCGGCACGGAAATACTGTGTGTCAAAGCCGGTGAAGGCGTTATGATCTGCTGTGGGCAAGAGATGGAAGTCCAGGAGCCGAGAACAATCCCTTCGTCCGACTAGGAACTTATACACAAAAACTATATATAAAAATCTAGCAAGAGATATATAGCTCACAAAAGTGGGCTATATTTATTTAGCGGCTATTTATGAGAGACAGGAACTCCGCCCGTGTGGATGGTTTACTTCGGAACGTACCCCTCAGGGCAGAAGTCTGCATTGAACTGCCGGGCTTTCTAATTCCCCGCATCATCATGCACAGGTGTTCGGCCTGGATTACCACACCTACACCGGAAGGACTGATCCCTTCATCGATAGCGTCGGCTATCTGGCTTGTCATACGTTCCTGTATCTGAGGTCGCCTGGCAACTATCTCGACAACCCGGGCGATCTTGCTGGCGCCTACAACCCGCCCCTTTTCATTGGGAATGTATCCTACATCAGCCGTCCCAAAAAAAGGAAGCAGGTGGTGTTCGCACATCGAATAGAAGGGAATATCACGGATGATGACCATTTCCCGGTGGCCTTCATCAAATTCCACGTCGAGTACCGACTTAGGATCTATGTCCATCCCCATAAATATCTCAGAGTACATATCGGCTACACGCCCCGGCGTTCCCGCAAGACCTTCTCTCTCAGGATCATCTCCTATCGCTTTAATCATGGATATTACAGCTTCTTTAATGCCCTCGTTGTTCAGCAATGTTTTTATCCTCCCATACCGGATTAAGATACCAGTAAAATCTTATCATATTATTCACGGTTTGTGGCGTATCAGCAGGGAACTGACAAAAACAGCCAGCCCTCCGGCTGCAACTCCCATCCAGAATGCAGTGGTGTAACTTCCGGTAGCATCGAAAATAAAACCTGCAACCGGTGTGCCGATCATCCCCCCGGTGGTACCAAAAAGGAGGAATGTGCCTACATAGAATCCGAAATTCTTTACTCCAAGGATCTCGACTCCGGTCAGCGTTTGTAAAAGACCGGCGCCCTGACGGGCAAATCCGAACACAAAGGCGAATATATAAAAGACCGGAGGAGTCCTGGCAAATATAAGAATAAGTAATGATATGGCCAGTAACGTGAAATCAATTGTCTGTAATTTTGCCGGTCTTATTTTATCAGCCAGTGGGCCGATAATAATGGTAGCCAGGACTCCTATAGCCGAACTGAAAGAAAGTATTCCGGCGGCAACTATCGGCTCCAGTCCAACATCTATTCCATAAGGTGTAAGGTGTACTATTATCATCTGAGTGCTGAAACCAAAGGCAAACTGTATACATGCAAACGGCCAGAACCATTTATTGAGCAAAACATCCTTCTTGATAGAGAATCCATCCGAACTTGATTTTTTAGGTAGGCCGGTTGTATCAGAAACTGATTCTACAACTTGTTCGATATCCTCAGGCGGTCGTTTCACGAACTGGGCCAGAGGTACCGTGATGGCAAATGGTAAAATGCCGAGGATAATAAAGGCGTGCTGCCATGAAGAACCAGATATTAGACTTTCAACCAATAATGGTCCTATCACTCCACCGAGACTGAAACCGGCTGCCGGAATAGCAATCGCAATTCCTCTTTTCCTGGTAAACCATCGAGGAATCGTCGCATTTACCGGAATAATCGAACAGGATAAGGTGATTCCTATTGGTAAACCGAACGTGAAATAGAGCTGCCATAATTCGGTGGCCATGGATGTCAGCATGAATCCTGTCCCGAGAGAGAGTCCTGCAATGGTCATATATATCCGGGGACTTACTCGGTTACTCAGTCTGCCGCTGACCAGAGAAAGAACGCCCCCAATGAGAACAGCAATGGAAAAAACACTGGATAACTCACCTCTTTCCCACCCGAATTCATCGGTCAACGGTTTGATAAAAACACCGAAACCGAACAGGGCGATGGAATTCATCGAGATGACAAAAAAGCTGATTACTACTACTATCCAGCCGTAGTAAATACGTTTAAACATAAAAAAATTCCAGCAATTATATGAATGAGTGACGGCACTCTGAAAACTGAAAACCTGAGCAAGTAAGCGTGGAGTTTTCTAGATCAGGCCTAACCCTTTCTCGACGGCTTCCAGGTCAGCCGGTAGTTCAAGGAAAGGTTCCGGTGATTTCAGTACGATGTCAGTATCCTTAAGCCCATGACCGGTTACCACGCAGACAATTATCTTTGACGAAAAGTCCCTGCCCTGTGCCGACATCTTTATGAGGCCGGCCAGCGAAGCTGCTGAAGCAGGTTCAGCAAAGATGCCACATCTCGATGCCATTAATTTTTGAGCGGAAAGTATTTCATCATCGGTAACGGTATCGATAATACCCCCGGACTCATCTCTTGCCGCAACTGCCTTTTTCCAGCTAGCCGGATTTCCTATCCTTATCGCGGTGGCGACGGTCTCCGGGTTTTCGACCGGGTGTCCCAGCACTATCGGGGCCGCTCCTTCCGCCTGAAAACCCATCAATACCGGCTTTTTCCTGGCTTTACCTGCTTCATGGTATTCCTTGAATCCCTTCCAGTAGGCGGTAATGTTTCCGGCATTTCCGACCGGTATGAAAAGGTAATCCGGGGCATCACCGAGTACATCCACTACCTCAAAAGCCGCAGTTTTCTGACCTTCTATACGATTCGGATTAATGGAATTCACCAGCGTAATCGGATGTTTCTCGGTAATGCTTCTCACCATGTTTAAAGCCTGGTCGAAGTTACCATCGAGAGCAACTATTTTTGCTTTATAGACAATTGCCTGCGCCAGTTTGCCAAGGGCGATGTTACCCTTGGGAACTATAATGATAGCACTGAGATTGCAGTATGCTGCATACGCAGCAGCGGAAGCACTGGTATTACCGGTAGAAGCGCATATTACCGCTTTACTGCCTTCTTCTATGGCCTTGGCTATGGCAACCACCATACCACGGTCTTTGAACGAACCGGTAGGATTACATCCTTCAAATTTCAGGTACAGCTCTTCACAGCCGATTTCTTTTTCAAGATTCACAGCTCTGATAAGGGGAGTATCTCCTTCACCGATGGTGAACATGGGAGTATCGGCGGTAACGGGAAGATATTCTTTGTAGTGTTCCAGCACTCCGGTTTTCATAATATTCCTCTATATATTTATACTCTATATAGAGGAAAAGCACAATCGTAACCGAGATTATTCCGGGTTTCTGTTTGCCCGGACCATCAGAATAATAAGTCCCAGTATTACTCCTGTAACCGTGAAAAAGATAATTCCCGGCATGAATGAATCCATAAAATCAACCAGCCCGCCCATGAGGAGGGGACCGGAAAATCCTCCTATTTCGGCAATACAGAAGAACGTACCTCCTGCCAGACCCATGTGTCTCGGTCCGACTTCCGGTTCTTCCATGAGAACAAGCATCAGCAGTGGCAGCAATGAAGGCGCGCTGACACCGTAGGCTGCAAGCCCGAGAGTACGCACCCAGGAAGATGCAATATAGGACAGCAATAATCCGGCTGACGATATAACCGACAGGACAGCAATATATCGCCCCCTTGAGGGACCTGGGATAAACCTTGGTAAAAGAAGCACCGCCGGAATAGCCGCGATCAGTGGGACAGCCGCCAGGAATCCGGCGTCTTCAGGAGAAAATCCCCGGTTTTCGAGCATTTTCGGCAGCCAGTGCGAAAAACCGTGTTCCACGAACAAACTCAGCAAACCGGCTGCCAGGACTATCCTGACATTGCGAATTTTCACCAGGGCTATAAATGATTCTTTCAGGGATATTCCGGCAGTAACCTCTCCCTGTCCGGAATTCCTGGCAAAAATTCCCCATACAAAAGCAAAGATCAGCGTGAGAAAGCCATAGTAAAGTAAGGTCAACCGCCAGCTTTCTCCGGTGAGGGGCATAATTATGCTGTTTGTGGCCGCAATAGAAAATAAGCCGCCTATCCAGGGAGCGGAGGTGTAGATGCCTACTGCAGTAGCACGATCATTTTCTCTGAACCAGGATGAGACTACCTTGGGGGCACCAATAGAGATAAGGGGACCGCCGATCCCGAACAACGCCACCAGCGGCAGTAGAGTTATAAATCCGGTAGCATAGTAGCGTAGTCCTTCCGATACAGCTACTATCAGCGCTCCGATAAAGAGAGATCTCCTTATTCCCCATTTATCGATAGCGAAACCGGCAAATACAGCCACCGGGATATATACAAGCTGCCAGCTTCCCAGTACGAAACCCATCTCGCTGTATGTCATATTGAGATCTCTGAGTATCGGCGTCACAATCGGGGGAAGCGACCTCATACAAAGCCCGAATGAAGCATAAAGTAGCCAGACAGCAGCAAGCACTACCCATCGGTATTTACTCTGATGAGGTTCAGAAGCAGCTTCATTGACTATAATGGACAATTAACGAATCCCCGAGGTTCCGGGCAGAGTCAGGTTAACATTTAATAGCCCCATTTTACCGGTATGGTAAAATGAAAGGCAAACACACAAAAGAGCAGGGGAGATCTACTCGCGGTGGAATTTACCAAAATGCAGGGTGCCGGCAATGATTTTATCCTGGTTGAAACAGGAGATATGAATACCGCCTGGGCAGCAGCATCGAGGGCAATGTGCGATAGGCACTACGGTATAGGAGCGGACGGTCTGCTTCTCCTGATGCCGTCGGATATTGCTGATTTAAAAATGAGGATATTCAACGCTGATGGCTCAGAATCGGAAATGTGCGGAAACGGCCTGCGATGCATGGTCAGGTATTACCTTGATAAAGGGAATGTCGCGGGAAAGACCCGTAAAATAAGAGTCGAGACCGCAGCGGGTATTCGGGAAGCAGAATTTAACGAAACTTCTGAAATTAAAGTGAGCATGGGTACACCTGCATTCGGGGAGAATGATATACCGGTAAAAGCTGGAGAATGTAAAGTTGACATAAAACAGCTACTGGTGTGTAATATTAATGTTGCCGGGAATGCTTTCAGGCTTAATATGGTATCGATGGGTAATCCTCATGCCATATATTTCACAGATAACCCGGTTATGGATTTTCCTTTATCCGATATCGGACCTGAAATTACTGGCAGTGAGTTATTTCCAGAAGGCATAAATTTTGAAGTGGCACGAGTGCTTGACGGAAAGACTATTGAAGCCCGTGCGTGGGAAAGGGGTGTCGGAGAGACTCTTGCCTGTGGAAGCGGCGCCTGCGCTGCAGCCGTTGCTGCTATACTGCATGATTACGTTGAAAATAAAGTGAACGTGCATTTGCCCGGAGGTATACTGAAAACAGACTGGGATGGTTCGGATGAAGTCTATCTTAGCGGTCCTGCTAAAACAGTATTTACCGGGGAATGGAAAGGGTTAAGGAGAAAAAGATGAAAGTTGCCAGGAGAATAGAAAATCTGCCGCCGTATTTGTTCGTTGATATATTGAAGAAAGCAGCCGAAAAAAGGGCCAAGGGTGAGGAAGTGATAAGTTTTGCTATCGGAGACCCGGACCTTCCCACTCCCTCGCACATAATCGACCGGCTGTGCCGTGAGGCTCAGGTCCCGGCGAACCACCGTTATCCTGAATCGGCAGGTCTACCCGAACTGCATAGAGCAATTGCCGAGTGGTACAAAACACGGTTCGATGTAACACTTGACCCTGACACTGAAGTACTTCCGGTTATCGGGGCAAAGGAAGGCATTGCTCATATAGCATTCTGCTTTATCGACCCGGGTGATGTAGCCCTGGTGCCCGACCCGGGATATCCTGTCTACTCGATCGGAACGATGCTTGCCGGAGGCAAATCACACTATATGCCGCTCAGGGAAAAGAACGGCTTCCTGCCTGACCTGAACAGTATGCCGGGAGATATCCTCGCAAAGGCCAAACTTATGTGGCTGAACTACCCGAATATGCCTACCGGAGCAGTAGCTGATGCAGCATTTTACAGTAAAGTGGTGGAATTCGCAGGAAAACATAACATACCGGTATGTCACGATACGCCATACACCGAGGTTACCTATGAGGGCTACCAGGCGATGAGTTTCATGCAGGTAGGTGGGGCTAAGAGGGTAGGAATAGAGTTCCATTCATTTTCAAAAACATATAATATGACCGGATGGCGTATCGGTATGGCGGTTGGCAATGCGGACATGATAAAAGCCTTAAGAACGCTGAAGTCCAACATTGATTCAGGTATACCGCAGGCGATACAGTACGCGGCTATCGAAGCCCTGAGGGGACCGCAGGACTGTATCGAAGAGCACAATTACATCTACCAGCGGCGACGCGACCTGGTGGTAGAAATGCTGAATGACATCGGTATAGAGGCCAGACCTCCGAAAGCAACGCTTTATGTCTGGGCAAAAGTGCCGGAAGGATATACTTCAGCAGAATTTACCGAAGACCTGCTTGAACAGGTAGGAGTGCTGGTAACGCCGGGTACGGGTTTTGGCCCGAGTGGCGAGGGATATGTGAGGCTTTCCCTGACATTACCGGACGCCGGCCTGGTGAAAGGACTCTCAAAAATGGCCGGATGGAAAGACCAGAAGACCAAATTTAAATCGAAAAGAACTTAACATAAAGAGGTTAGATGAAAAAAGGTATAGACATAACAAAAGAACGGGATGAACGTGCATTCCTGGTGGGACTTGCTACGAGAAACAACAGCAGATCGGCAGCAGAGAAATCGATGGACGAACTTTCACGGCTTGCCGTAACTGCCGGCGCCAGAGTTGTCGGAAGTATGATACAGCGCCTGCCGGTCCCATCCAAGTCTTACTATATCGGCGAAGGAAAACTTATCGAACTGTCCGCCGAGAAAGAAATCACGAATTACAATGTAGTGATTTTCGATGACGAATTATCACCGCTGCAGCAGCGGAACCTTGAAGACGCCCTTGGCGTTAAAGTACTGGACCGCGTCGCTCTTATCCTGGACATCTTCGCTAAAAGAGCCCGGACCCGGGAAGGACAGTTGCAGGTCGAACTTGCCCAGCACCAGTACCTCTCTCCTCGTCTTGCCGGACAGTGGAGCCACCTGGAAAGGCTTGGAGGAGGTATCGGAACAAGGGGCCCCGGGGAATCGCAGCTTGAAACGGATAGACGTATTATCCAGAAAAAGATAAGCCGGTTAAAATCACAGATAGAACAGGTGAGAAAACAGAGGATGATCCACCGCCGTAAAAGGAGTAAAAGCGGTATACCGGTTGTTGCGCTGGTTGGATATACCAATGCCGGAAAAAGTACTTTGCTGAACACATTAAGTAAATCCGATGTGATTGCCGATGATCAATTGTTTGTCACACTTGATCCGACCACCAGGAGGCTGGTGCTTCCGGATAACACCCCGATACTTATGACGGACACGGTGGGTTTCATAAGAAAACTGCCGCCGGCAATAGTAGCGGCGTTTAGGGCGACGCTGGAAGAACTGGAGGAGGCCGACCTTCTTTTGCATGTTGTCGACCTTTCATCGCCGGATGCCGCCGAACAATGCCAGGCAGTCGAGGAAATCCTGGAATCCCTGGGACTATCGGATAAACCGATGATAACGGTCCTTAACAAGATAGACCTTCTGCTGGATAATAACAGGACATGGAATGAACGGGAAGCCCTGGAATTTCTGTCCGGCAGGGACCTGCCGGAAAATAAGGACGCAGTGATGGTATCCGCCGAAAAAAAATGGGGTCTGGCCGGTCTGATGGAAAAAATCAGACTGTTTTTAGCGGCAAAAATGGTACTCACTGGAAATCCTCAAAAATGACGCTCTGAGATCGAAAATTAGCCGCTTGAAATAAGTTTCAGGTATAAATCCCTATGTTGACCTGAAAAGACCGCTATTTTATACAAATTTCAGCGATTTTTTCGGAAAACAACAGATCACCGGATTTTCCGGAAAAACGGGATGGAAAGGAAAAAATGGAAGCATACAATGACCCGAAAAACAGGGCAAGGATACTCGGCAGCGGCAGACGCGCCGGATGGCTGAAGGTCGATGAACTAATCGAAAAAGCAGGAGTATCTCAGGGGATGGTGTGCACGGACCTTGGCTCCGGCGCCGGGGCGCTGTCAATACCGCTGGCTGAAAAAGTCGGCAGCACCGGGAAAGTCTACGCAGTGGACACGAATCCTGACGTATTGCAAGTAATTAAAGAGAAGAATCCTCCGGCTAACCTGGTAATCCTGCAGAAAAGTGCCGCTGATACCGGACTTGACGCAAGTATTGCAGATTACTGCTTTATGATACTGGTGTTGCACGAGATCCCTCCGGAAGGAGTGCTTGTAGAAGCCTACCGATTGTTGAAAAAAGAAGGCAAGGCAATCGCCCTGGAATGGCGGATGGACTTCGATTCACCCCGCCCTCCGCGTAACGAACGTATCGACCGGGACCGGATGGAACAGCTTATGGCTGATGCCGGATTCACGGCATTCGAGTATACTGAGTGGTCGGACAGCCACTACGTAATGACGGCGGTGAAGAGATAGAGATAATATTTGTATAGATTACTACGTCATATGCCAGGGCGGATTCCTTGTAATGACAGTTGAGTGACATAAGATCGTCATTACGAGTTTCGCCGTCAACAGGCGAACCGTGGCAATCTCTATAAATTTCTATAATTACTGCCCCTTGCTTTCGGCTCCTTCGGCGGTACCTTCCCACGTCCGGCTGTATTCAACCTCGTTGGCTGCCTGGAAGAATATAATAGGCCTGTCGCAACGACTGAGTCCGCAGGGACCGCGTTTCATTCCGGCCGGCACGTAGATCATGCAGCTTTTGTCGATGATAAAATGGTCGTCTTCGAGCCAGAAATCTATCTCTCCGCCAAGGTCGGTGGGATTACTCATGTCAGTACCCATGAATATCCAGGCTTCATCGAAATCGTGACTGTGTTCCAGCTCGGAAAGAACCGGACCGTTGCCGTGTTTCTCGGTAAATATCATCACGCTGAGTATGAATGCCCCCGGCAGGACCTTACTGTCCAGCCCGAACATTGGAATAGACTTGATATATTTACCTTCTTTTCTCTGGTCTTCCATCAGCTTATTGAATTCGGGTGGCGGCGGCTCAAGAAAATCCCTGTGCTCGAAGAATATATACTTTGAATTCTTCATTTTAGATATGTCTTCCATTCTTTTCCTCCCTGATTTTTGTGATAAATTTTGTTATTAATTGGTACTAATGGTACAGTGTAGCAGGCACCGTTTCAAGAGGTTTTCCCCAATACACAGGCTCAATTTTATCATACCGGCACTCCTCTTTGTCATTCCCAAAGCAGGTTCAGAGGTTTCCTAAAATTGACAAACCCTTCCGATTTTATCTAGACTTGAATGCTGGTAAGCAGAGTTGCGAAAACCAGGGGGACGGAACAATGGCACAGGAATATAAAGACTTACTCTACAGCGTTGAGAACGGTGTGGCCTGGGTAAAATTCAATCGACCCCAGGTCCTTAACGCTCTGACACAGGACCTGCACGTCGAACTTCACCGCGCTATCAGGCAGGTAAAGAACGATTCGGATGTTCGTGTGATGGTAATTACCGGCGTCGGGCGGGGTTTTGCCGCAGGAAGAGATATGAACGAGCAGGCGGAAGGCCTGACCGGTGAGTTCAGGCCATTCGGTACCGGTGAAGACAAGCCGAGTGGCAATCCCTGGGAAATGGCGCTGGAGATGTGGAATATGCAGAAGCCAATCATTGCCGCGGTCAACGGTGTCGCCGTCGGCGGTGGTCTGAGTATCGTACTGGCGAGTGATATTATACTTGCGTCCGAAAACGCAACTTTCGGTGAGTTCTTTGTCAGGCGTGGAGTCGTCTCATCGGGACTCGGCCAGTGGCTGCTGCCGAGGCTGGTGGGAATGCACCGCGCCAAGGAAATGCTGATGCTGGGAGAGCTTATCGACGCCGAACAGGCAAAAGAGTGGGGACTGGTCAACCACGTCTTTCCCGCGGATGAGTTCGATGACAGGGTAAGAGAATTCGCCGAGAAGCTGGCGCAGGGACCGGCACGGGCGATCGGCTTGATGAAAAGGCTGATAAACGACGGCATGAGCATGGGTATCGAGGCTACCGGACGGGCTGAAATGCAGGCCGACGGCGTCCTTTTAAGCAGGTACCGCGACCAGGTTAACGAAGGCATAGCATCCTACATGGAGAAACGGGCCCCCAAATTCGAAGGCGCCATCAGTGAAAGACAGTGGTCGGAAGAAAAGTACAAGTAGACAGGTACTACCTTATCGATTAGCTGTCATCCTGAGGACAACGAAGGAGGACGAAGGAGGACGAAGGATCTCATTGTATACTGGAATAATGTCAACGCATAGAATAAGCACAGGTTATACAACACTGAGACGGGATTCTTCGCTGCGCTCAGAATGACACACCTTCCCGTCATTGCGAGATTCGCCGTCAACAGGCGAACTGTAGCAATCTCTATAAATCATATAGATTATTACGTCTACAACTTCGTTGGGGCTCTTTTTGTCTTTTTGTCACTTCAGCGTCTTTTTGCCTTTCCCGCGAAGGCGGGAATCCAGGAGGTGGTGGGGTTTTTATCATGAACTTTTCGGGAGAATAATCAGGAGTGTTTTCTAAGTAAATACCGGATTTTTCCTAACCTTTACCGCCGTTTTACCGTTATTATAATCGTGATCGATACTATTAAAACACTCAGATGGAAGCCCGTTCTCGCCGGGGTACTCTGCTTTGTATGCGCAGGACCGCCAATATGGGTGAGTATCATCATCACCTCGGTGACCAACTATTATTTTTTCCTCCAGCGACATCTCCCGTACGTGATCGTTGGCGTCTGTATCACCATAGCCTTGAGCATTCTGGGCTTTATCGGCGGATATTATACGTTGAAAAGAACACATTTCGTACGGGCCATGACCGGAGCAATCGCCGCCGCGGCTGCGATGTCGATTATGTTCTTCTGGATCGGCGCAGAACAGGACCCGTCTTCCAATATTAATTTCTGGCGGCAGGTCTACATAGCCGTTCCTGTTTCGGGAGCCTCCATGGTCGCTATCGCGGCAGCAGTCCTTACCGGCAAGAAGTCCGTATATATACCGTTAACTTCGGTCCTGGTAGCAGCCAATATCGGTATGGACTACTATTTCTTTTATGCCAGTGTCAGGTACCATATAGATAATCCTTTTGTTGAATTTTTCCCGATAATGCTTGCCGGCCTGGGCGGTCTTTTCCCGCTTATCCTGCTGGCATTGTCCCGCAGGGAGTTCGACTAACTTGACATAAATATACTTATTCCCATACTATAAACAGCAGGGGAGTTGTAAGGAGTAAATTTGGCTGAAAAAAGAACGGTATATTCGGCACAGACAGTTGTATACCGCATATTACCGGATAGCAGCATACTGATACTCGGACTGCACAAGATTGCCTCGGACGGTGGCTTCTACTGGCAGTTACCACGGGGTGGCATCGAAGAAAACGAATCTCCGGCAGACGCGGCTCTCAGGAAAACAAGAGAAGAGACCGGTATAAAAAAACCGCTGGCGTTTATCGACCTGGAATATACTCATCAGTTCGACTACACGAAAACAGATCGCGGGACTGGCAAACAACCGGTTATCACAGTGATCGAATACTCCTTCGCGATTGAAACGGACAGAGAAGACATCGTCCTCAGCGACGAACACACCGGCTACCGGTGGATGACGCCGGAGAAATCATTGGATGTCTTCGACTTCGAAGGAACCAGGCAGGCCGTCAGACAGCTCCTGTCGATACTTAACGAAGACCATTAAATAGTCTCAAAATAACCTCAATTTATTATGTCAACCTAATTTCAGGCTAAACACGCCTGGTTTATGGTTCGCACTATATATGTTATGTA
>CAZBQL010000054.1:14240-21003 GCA_964493985.1 uncultured Dehalococcoidales bacterium | reverse complement strand
CCGCAGTAGACCAGAGTTATCTTGCTGCAAAAGCAGCGGGTTTTGGAGATAAACAACTTTATTCAATATTTGAATACCTGGAAAACCTGGTCGGAGTACGGGTACGGACGACCAGAAAATAGTCTTTCGTTATTATCGATTACGTCATAGTTAGAGAAGGAGCATAAGGAATGGGTATTGAAGAGAATAAAGAGGTTGTGCGAATTTTCATGGAGAGATTCGGTCAGGGAGACAACTCGGCTGTTGACGAACTGATGACTGAAGATTTCGTATTACACGGACTGAGGTATGGCGGGGGCAACTTCGGTAAAGATATCCTGAAGAAAACTAATGAAGGAGGACATATTGCGTTTCCTGACTACTCCATGACAACATTCGATATGATTGCCGAGGGTGACAGGGTGATGAGTATCACTAAACGGACCGGTACTCACACCGGAGAATTTGTCGGGATATCCCCAACGGGTAATACGGTAATGATATACAGGTTCTGGATGTGCAGAATCGAGAATGGAAAAATAGCGGAAATGTGGGGCATGGATGATACGTTAGGGCAGTTCCAGCAGCTTGGTGTATTACCCTCCGATGCAGAATTTATTAGAGCTTACATAAATTCGCTTTAAATCACCCTTACTGCCCTGAAGAAATTGAAAAGTAAAGGAGAAACACATGCCGTACGCCAAATGCAATGACATCAATATCTACTATGAAATAACAGGACAAGGTCCACCCCTGGTGCTGGGGCACGGAGGCAGCTATACCATTGAAATGTGGAAGGATTGGGGTTACACGGATAGCCTGAAAGATGATTTCCAGTTAATCATGCTCGATTTCAGAGGGCACGGACGGAGTGATAAAGTCTCTCAGGAATCTGCTTCCGGCTCCGGTATGGCAGATGACGTCATTGCCGTACTCAATGATATTGGAATAGCCAGGACCGGTTACTTCGGCTATTCAATGGGGGCCATGGTAGGATTCTCACTCGCTACCTCCCGGCATGTTTCACGGTTCAACAGTTTCATTCTCGGCGGCATGACTCCATACGAATGGCCTGAAGAAATGATCAGGGCAATCAATATTTCGATTGAAGGATATAAACTGCTTCAAACCGACCCTGACGCCTATATCGAGTGGATGGAAAACCTGTTAAAAAGAACGCTAACACCCGAGGAAAAGAGTGATCTACTGTCCAGGAACGCGGAATCATCGGCCAGCATGCAGGCAGGCATTCTCGATACGCCGCCGTTAAGTAACGAAGACCTGTCGCAGATACCGGTACCGTGCCTTATCTATTGCGGGGAACAGGATCCGTTCTATCCCGGAGCTAAAGAGAGCGTGGAACATATACCCCAGGGCGTGTTTATCTCCATGGGTGGTTTTAACCACATAACGGCAATCACACAAAGTGATGTCGTCGTCCCTTATATTAAATCTTTCCTGGATATCGTGAGTGAGAGAGAATAGTATCAACCAGCTAAACAGGTTGGGAAGCAGGAGGGGACCGTGCAAGGGAAGACGGTAAGCGAAACAAGTGTAGTTCTTGTCCAGAAAATGACTCCCCAGGATGCGAATCTGGCCGGCAACGTGCACGGTGGTGTAATCATGCGTTTAATCGATGACGCTGCATATGTCGTGGCAACACGGCACTGCCGGTGTAATACGGTCACTGCTTCTATCGACCGCATGGACTTTCACAATCCCATCTATGTCGGTGACCTCGTATCCCTAAAAGCCAGTTTAAACCTGGTTGGCAAAACATCGATGGAGATAGGTGTCCGCGTGGACTCAGAAAACCTGAGGACCGGCGAGATCAGTCATGGTGTATCCGCCTATCTTACCTACGTAGCACTTGATGAAAACGGAAATCCAACACCTGTCCCGCCTCTAATCCTTGAGACCGGGGAAGATAAACGAAGAAATACCGAAGCCCAGGCAAGGAGACGCATTCGTTTACGGGAGAGATAAGAACGAAACAGTAACATGAAGAGATCTCACATAATATCAGACTATCCTGGCAAGTGGAATTTATTATGAAAACTTACAAACCGATTGTAGCTGGAATACTCGGTACCCTTGCGAGCTTCTACATGATAATACCCCTGACATTCATACTTTTCTTCGGAGGAGGTATGTATCAGACAGACTGGAAGGTAACTGTATTTACGGTATTGGCTGTAGTATCACTCATCATGGGGATATTTGGTATAGTCAGTTATGGTTTTGCGTTTGGCAGAAAAAGGTGGAAACTTACAATAACCGGTTCTTCAAGTGTTCTTTTTTTAAGTGTATTTATCACTGTGCTGGACGGGATGGTCTTAAGTGCCGGACTGGGTAACGGTCTAGACATTCTTTTTAATTTCATCCCTGCCCTTCTATCAATACCATCTCTGGTATTAATAGTATTATCTAAAAACGAATTTGGGCTTGATACAAAATCAGATTAACCGTCTATAAGCTAACCTGACGGTGCTTTGTAAAACTTCAAACTATCCTGAAAGAGACCTTCTATATTCCCTTTGACGTGTTGCATGCAGCAGCTCATGGTCATATAATTAAAGCATTCCTCTATTCTCGAGAAAGTTAAAAAAATATTATTTTCCTGTTAATTTATGGGGGCTGGAGTTTGATGAAGATTAAAGAGTATTTTACAACAAAAGGTCACCGGGTTATCACTATTGGTCCAGACGACACCGTTAGAGATGCTCTTCAGAAACTGGTGGATAATAATATTGGAGCGCTTCCGGTATGTGATGCAGCAGGCCAACTCGTCGGAATTATCTCGGAAAGAGACATACTGAAAGAATGCCTGAATCAAAGCGATTCCATCGATACCACAAAGATACAGGAAGTAATGAGCAGACAGGTAGCGGTGGCGACTCCCGATGACGACCTTGATTACGCAACAAGTGTGATGAAGCAGAAGAACATCAGGCATTTACCTGTAGTGGTAAATTCAAAAATAGATGGAATGATATCCATGCGTGACATAGTCAATTCGCGGTTGCAAGATGTGGAAGCGGAAATCCGCTACGAAGGGCTGTTACACCGTAGGCCCCGTCGTCCCCTGATATAAGTCAGGTCTGCCCGTCCTTCATTCCGGTAATAGTTGTAACCCAGGAGCTTCTTCACTGCGAAATATTCCCTACCAATACCATTCACCTGTTGAAACTCCACACTCTCAATGCTACAATCCTTTCACCATTTCATCACTAAATCCAGGAAGGAGCACAATCATGGCAGCATTGAAATATGGTAAGTATGTTTTACAGAACGCTATACGCACGGAACTGGACCTGCCCAGGAGAGAGCAGTACCCATTCGTCCACGTCGAAAAGGAACAGTGGAAAGACACGGAGGTGAACTGCAACTTCGCCTGCAGTTGCATCCATTCGCCCTACGTTATGCCCGACCTGCCCCATTCGCATCCATTCGGTGAGTTCCTGTATTTCATCGGCAGCGACCCTGGCAATCCCGAGGATCTCGGTGCGGTGGTGGAGATTGGCATCGGCGAGGAATGGCAGAAACTTACTTTCGATAAGACAGCCGTTCTCTATTTCAGAACAGGACTTCAGCATGCTCCCGTGTACGTGAAAAAGGTTGACAGGCCTTTCTACTTCGGGCATGTCATGCAGTCGTCCAGCTACGCGAAAGCGGATGAGCCGGGTGAAAACGAGAAAACCACAACGGAAGTGGAATACGGTGAAGTCATCAAGCACCCGGTCTTTAAAAAGACCGATTACGGTACCGAGCTGATATTTATCGGTAAAGACCACGACGCCATGGACGCGGATATATACTTCTACACAGTGAAAAAACCTGCCGTCATTCCGCAGCCCGATGAAACGAAAGGGTACAACCGGTTCGGCATTTTGATGGGCGGTGACCCGAAGAAGATTCCCGATTTTACGGCAGAAGTGGAGATTACCCTGGGGACGGAAAATGAGACACAGGTGATCGATTCAACGACCGTTTTCCACATTCCCGCCGGTATTCCCGGCAAAGATATTAATTTCAGGAAGGTTGACAGCCCGGTAGCCTTCATGAACATCTACGTGCCAACTGGTAAATAATAATTCCTGAATACTAAATTCTAAACAATTTTGAATTTCAAAATGCAAAGCAGTATGAAAAAATTATGACAGCATTTTTGATAATCTGGATAATTGCAGCACTGTGTTTCGTGCTTGGTATATTTTTATTTATTCGCGTAATGATAAATATGCGAAAAAAATAATGATGTTATAGATTACCGTTATAGGTAAATTCAGCCAGGTAGGGTGGGTGGAGTCCCGATAACCTGTGTCTGTAGAACCACAATTGAATCGGAAAGTCGGGACGCAACCCACCATTATGATCGCATTGGTGGGTTATGTCCGCTGGGGCGGACTTCACCCACCCTACCGCTTTATCGCGATGATAATCAAGATTATTTTCTAGGTAATATCGAATTTCAAAATATAAAATAGACCGTACTGGTTTTTTAAATTTGGATATTAGTATTTAGTATTTTAAAACTCTCTTGGCTTGCAGATTATCTCCCTTATCTTGGTCTGGAATAATCGATGGCTGTTAGCCGGTTGAAGGACCACCGCCACATCGGAGCCGCCTACTCTGCCGGAACCGCCTATAGATATGATATCGGTATCACACCGTACCAGTCCGGCGTCAGCCGCCATGCAGGCTATCTCGGTTACAACCTTCATCCCCTGCCCGAACATCCTCAGAGTGTTTGCGACAATGTCCCCTATCACATAGGTTGTTGGCGCCGCCTGGATATTCATCTGGTTCATAGCCCGGGTAATGCCACCGAAGGCATGGGCAGCAGTCACTATCGGGACGCCCTTTCCCTTCAGTACCGCCAGGTTCTCATCGGTAAAAAACCACTTGTCCGGTTCTCTCGAACCGTAACAATGGCTGACGATTATCAGCTTTTGCTCTGTAAATACTTTCGATGCTTCAACGCCCGTCCAGCCGCTGGTAGAAGCGACCAAGTATGTGACGATACCGAGTTCCTTTCCACGCTGAAGGGCAACCTCGAAAGTCTTTTGAGTGTTTTCCTTTTTCAGCTCTTCGAAATATGTTATTTTCTGTTCCATTACTACCAACCTCCACATGTTAATAAAGTAAATTACTCCACATGATAATTCTACTCAACAAAGTCGTACCTCGGCAAGTTTACGTCGTATTCCTCATATTAAATGGGCTACATGCGACATAAATGGATTGTAATTAGTAAATAATTGTTGTATGATGTTGCATCATATAGGAGTTTTATCAAATGAGCCCGATAGTTCTGGTCTGTTTGATCTGTGCGATTATAGTCGTTGCCGCTGTACTCGGACGCTCTTTCCATAGAGGTCAGGACATCGAATACCCTGAAAAGGACCCTGACTTCCGGCTCTTCTTCCGGATAGGGATAGCTTTTCTTGTTATCGGGATCATTTGCCTGGTACTCGCTTTCACCAGCGACCTGGCTTTTTTAACAACCCTTCCGCTTTTCATCATCGGAGTAATATATACGGCACTGGGCTGGAATAAAAGAGATACCTGGCGGAAACACGATTAAGCAAGGTCGATCTCCATAAAGCCAACCGTAAAAGGCAGGTGTTCCGAATTTCCTGGTGCCACGTATCAAATCACTTCCCGCATTATATTAATTCGGTTACTTCCAGTGTGTCCAAATCTATCTCCAGGTAAACAACACACGGATGCCAGTCTTTCGTAGAATACACGCGTTCTCCACGCGGGTTAAACAGATATCCACCGCCGGGGAAATCTTCATCCGATGTTCTCCCCGCCTGCGTTGCGACCGCAATCCAGATGCCATTCCTGATAGAATAACCGGGAAACGTATCCATACACGCTTTCTCCCACATCTCGTAGCCGGAGCGCCAGTCCCGAGTAGCCCGGTCACCGTACAATCCCGGTGCGGCAAGCTCAAAGACGATCTTAGCGCCCTGGCGCGCGCACTCCGCAAAAACACGTTCGACTGAGATATCCGCGCATACAGCTATTCCGAAGGTCAGTCCATCATGATCGAATACGTCTATCCTGTCTCCCGGAGTATACGGCTCTTTGACTTCTCCTGCATATTCACCGACATTTATTTTACGGTGGCAACCAATGAGTTTTCCATCCCTGACAACAATCTGTGTAATGAATGGCTTCCCGGCAGGATTCTTTTCTACAAATCCGGCGAGTACGGTCAGATTTTTACCATCAGTCATCTTCAAGAGATCGTTAACTTCGTCCCCATCCAGCAAGATCATTTCTCTATCACACTTTGGTGGGTCATTATGGCCGGTGAGACTATTCTCCGGGAATCCGATTATATCTATGGAATGGCTCTCCGCTTCCCCGATGTAATCAGCCATTAACGCCATGTTTTGCTCGATGGCGCCTTTTTCGCAGCGCATCTGGACAAGAGCTATACTGAGTTTGTTTTTCATACCGTCTGGTAGTAAATCCGGTTTTCAGGCAAGAATTATTCTTCTTCGCCTGATGCCACGCGGGGTCCGTAGACACGGGTAAGAGAAACTTCCAGGAAGACAATCGGCTTCGTCACGTTCCTTATATCTATCGGGCAGTGAGTAAGTCCGGCCGGGATAGACACCACACCGGCTGTTGTAAGAAGATGCTTTTCCTGCTCTTCACCCAGGGTTATTTCCACTTCCGCCCCAAGGTCCCTGATATCCGTAGGATCACCACCGAGGAAAAACAGCAGTTCGGCAAAATCATGGGCGTGGGGTTTCTCGAAACATAT
>CAZBQL010000054.1:0-14140 GCA_964493985.1 uncultured Dehalococcoidales bacterium | reverse complement strand
CGAGGAAAAACAGCAGTTCGGCAAAATCATGGGCGTGGGGTTTCTCGAAACATATTGGTCCGGAAACACAGTGATAGCCTATACTGCAGTCCTCGTTCAGCTCCCCGTTATGGGAAAGCATAGAATATCCCCCGTAATGCGGGATATCATGGATAAGTTCCGTGCTGTGAATCAGGTCTCCGTATTTTGTTTCAGCCATAATACACTCCTTATATAAAGTCAGCTCTTTTCACCATTTCATAGCAGTTTCAATAATTCATTAATCTCATCCGGTTGTATCGAGTACTCCGCTATCCTGTTCGTCCTTTCACTGCCGCACTTCAGACACTTATGTACAAGCTGGTAGCCTTTACCCGGTTTGTATACCATTCGTACCGGTCTCATCATCCCACCGCACGTTTCTCGCCTGTCACCGGGGATAATATCTACATGCTTTGAATACAGGCAGAAAGGACAGTGATTACGATAACTTCCGTTTGTCAGCGGCAGTACTTCACTTCCGCAATTATCACAGGTAAATCCCGTGTTTTCTTTTCTTCTGCTCATTCCCTGAACCCCTGTGTTCGAATTTCTTCAAACTAAGGAGTCAGGGTTCCGTTTACTCTCCCCTAAGGTCCCGGGCTTGACTTGACCAGTGACAAATTCACCGTTCCGATTTCGTCAGGACGATTACTTCCGGTTCCTGCTTCATCGAGGCATTTCATCCCCGAGTCCGGACCACGACCGGCTTTAATTTCTGTGCCAGCCACTGTAAGACGGGTTTAACCACCTTCCACCGGTATGTGTATGTCCAGTCTCACCGGCATAGCGCCGTCCCCTCCAGGTTATGAGCGAAGACTATATTTGTTTTTCATACTCCTTCCTTATTTTCATCTGTTGGTGCTTCCACCCGGATTTCACCGGTAAAGAAGTCAGGTATCTCTTCCCATGCACGGCGTTCCTCGTCATACGGTGCATCTTCCAGCCTGGATTTCTCTCCAAAGACCATCGTCGTCCGGTCCTGACCATAGGGCAGCCATGTACCCGGTCGTTCACAGGACGGGTCTCCGGTCCGTGCGAATGCCAGCCATGCTTCCTGCATATCAGCCGAAAGCCTGTCGGCAGCCGGACCGGAGCCGTGAAAGTCAGGGATATGCGTCCCGAAAACAAACCCGATATCCAGTGAATGACAGGCGCCAAGTGCTCCGCCGAAAATTGGGGATTTCCAGGTAAACAGGTAATTATAGGTAGACGGATTGTGCCGTGTCTGGGCATCTACTACCTTCAGACAGGGCATCCGGAACATCCGGTCGGTCTGGACCGCTTTAAATACTTCAGGAGCGCTTGTGTCCATTCCCCGCGATGACCTTGCAGCCCGGTATGCTTCCACCAGTCCGGCAGTGTATCCGGACGGCAGGTAGTAATCAAGCCGTCGTTGAAGTCCTGTATCATCGAGGTCCGGGAGTCTGGTATCCATCATACAGAGTAGTGTCCATTCCTCCAGGTTCGTCCCCGCAATGATATTTACTCCAGCGGCTGCACCTTTCTTTATCAGTTCATACGGAATATCCGGAATGTTTTTCCCGTCGATAACAGGCGCAGTAACGGTGATTCGCATTTCCTCTTCCTCTTTTCGCGCGAACTGCCTTTTCAGTTCCTGGTTTGCATCAAGAAGTTGGTCGGTTTTCAGGTCCAGTATAGCTTCGGTATCATCGGGTCTCAGGTTGAAATAGTCGAGGAATTTACCGGAAAGCATTACCCCTGCATCCAGCAGTGAAACGGTGCTGCCGACTCCGCTCTGGAGAATCGCCTTTTGAAAAAGTCCCCGCGCTTCCGGCATCACCAGGAGACAACCGATACTCATTCCCCCCGCTGACTCACCGAAGACCGTTACGTTATCAGGATCACCGCCGAAAGATGAAATGTTGTCGTGGACCCATCGTAAAGCAGCAACCTGGTCCAGCAGTCCTTCATTACCGGAAGAGGGGATTCTGCCGTCAGAAATCTCATCCAGGTTGAGGAATCCCAGTAACCCGAGACGGTAATTAAAACTGACAACGACCACATCTCCGCGTGATGCCAGCTTCGTTCCGTCTGTGAGAGGTTCAGATCCGGAGCCCATATTAAAAGCCCCTCCGTGTATCCAGACCATAACCGGTCGTTTTGCATCGTCAAGTCCCGGACTCCAGATATTCAAATAAAGGCAGTCTTCGGACTGCTGCTGTACGACGCGTATTGAATCGAGTGCCGGATTAGGCATTATTGTCTGAGGAGCGATAGGACCGAAATTAGCGGCAGGACGTACTCCGTCCCAGGACTCGTTCGGCTGCGGCGGCACCCACCGGAGGTTACCGACCGGCGGAGCTGCATAAGGGACTCCCTTGAATATATACAAGCCATTGAGGTATGTTCCTTCTATTTTACCTGATGTGGTGCTGGCGATTATCTCAGATCTCCCGCCCATCAGTATCTCCTTTCATCATTAATGGTCATTATTTGAAACCTGCAAAGACACTTTAATTGGGAATAGTTGGCTTGTCAAGAAAATACATGTATGTGGTATGAAAATGATGAAAATAATATGGAAATGAAGATGGCCGGGATTCTGAGTTATTGAACTACAGAACAGACCCGACCGGGAGAAGCGGGTGCTGGATTTCCGCAGCTCAAAAACGCTTAAATACCAACCATACGTCCGCTTCAGTCGACTTTTCGACCAGAATTCATCGGTGATACTCTGCTACCCAGTCGACTCATTGGTGAAATGAAGGAAAATCTTTCATTTCATTGACTAAATCATACTCATATTCATTAATTGTGTCAAGTCTGTAGTGTTTTTCGAGGATTATCTAAATTACGTAACATTTTTTTCACACTTATAGCCGATGAAACTCTTATTCTTCCTCTAACAATCGGTTTTTTCTTCAGTTTGAAACCACTTAACTGACAATATCATAGATTGATTCGAAGAGGTTTTGCATTATTGACAAATAGCTTTGGAATGACTACACTTTAGCCATCTGATAATAGCCTCACTGAGAGCTGTTGTATGATGAATAAAAGGCACTTGAAATCGTCACAGGTGACAGCGGTTTTTAGTGCCATTTATTATTTCCATAATGGTCTTACTATTATCGATCAGGTCGGGCTACCTGAAATACGAGGAGGTGATGCCTATGGAAGCCGGTAAACACTTCCACCGGTTTCGATGAGTCTATTGGTAATCACTCACAATCATGAAACCGGCGTTGTTCAATTGTGCTGAAAGAGGAGGTATAAAACCCTATGATAAAAAAGGTTGTATGGTTACTTGTGAGTTGCTTGATGGTATTAACGTTAATAATATCATCCTGCGGCGGAGGTGAAGACGAAGAGGAAGTGGGAGAAGAAACGGGAGTCTCACCTGAAACACCCAAGATGGGCGGGACCATTATATCTACGGGGGGTGATATAAGCCCCATTGACCCTACTACAGCCCAGGCTATCCGAGTAGGGCATATGCAGTACACAAGCAATGAGCTTATCCAGGGAGACTGGACAAAAGGCCCCGCCGGCACCGGAGAGACCGCCATGGACTGGGGCTTTCTTGGAGATATCTCGTTGCTATCAGGAGAACTATGTGAAAGCTGGGAACTGCCCGATGATGAGACCATTATTTATAATATCCGCGAAGGAATCCATTATCAGGACAGGGCTCCGGCAAACGGACGCGAGTTGACCGCCGACGACGTGGTCTGGAATATCGATTACCAGTTCAACTACGAGGGATGCTGGCAGGCTATGTCTTACCCGCCGGGTAACTCAAGAAGACCGACATCGTGGGAGGCACTCGATAGATATACCGTTGAAGTAAAAGTCCCTGCTGACGCGCAGGCTATTATGCTGCTGGAAATCGGTGATAACCTTTATACCAACCCGCCCGAGTGCTGGACGGAGGGAGATGGCTGGCAGGACTGGTCAGAAGTAGTCGGTTCAGGACCTTTCGTACTGAGTGATTATGTTGTCGGCAGTACGATCACCTATACCAAGCACCCGAACTACTTTGAGTACGATCCAATGCATCCTGAAAACCGGCTGCCATATATCGACACATTGAAACTGCTTATTATACCCGACAGGTCATCGTTGTTGTCGTCATTCCGAACGGGAAATATCGACATTATGCGTGGTTTCGGGGCGGCAAATATCGAGGAAGCTGAAGACGTAATGCAACGGTGTCCGGATGTGCAATATCATAAGAGACTGGGTAATACAAGTGTAGCCGGAATGAGGATTGATAAACCAGAGCTTCCTTTCTATGACTTGAGGGTACGTCAGGCGATGAACCTGGCGGTAAACCAGGAGGAAATTCTTAACGATTACCTCAAAGGCCAGGGAGTCCTCGTGGGTTATCCCTATATCCCCAGTTTCGAAAAATTCTATACTCCCCTGGAAGAGATGCCTGAAGATGTGAAGATGTTATACGAATATGATCCAGCCAGAGCCAAGGAATTATTAGCTGATGCAGGCTATCCTGACGGATTCAAGACAACGATTGATTGCCAGTCTGCTTCTGCCGATGAGGTTTCCCTAATCAAGGCTTATCTGGATGCTGTTGGCATCGACATGGAAATCCAGACAATGGAAACCGGTGCATTTATGGGTCTCTGGGCAGGCAGAGGACATGAAGAGATGATTTATGCTCCTCTTGTCGGACTCTGGGCTCCTTTCGAACAACTCTGCACCAAGACAGGAATGTACTCTAATGTAGCCTATATTGACGATCCGTATTACGAAGAAGTCGGCAAAGTTATCGGCGCAGACATGGCCAAGAATCCTGATAAATACTTCAAGACCATGAAAGAAGCCGGCGTATATGAACTTGCTTCAGCCTGGGGCATCTGGCTCCCGGCCCGTTATTCATATAACATGTGGTGGCCATGGTTCCAGAATTCCTACGGCGTAAGCTGGGGCGGATGGGCAAATACGGAAGACCTGTACAAGTACTTCTGGATTGACGAGGACCTGAAAGCATCGATGGGTTATTAAACCCGTATCAAGTTAATAAGATAAAGGCGGGCAATTGTCCGCCTTTATTTATTCATAAATAGCCGGTAGTACGATTACGTACCTGACTGTACCAGCTTTATCATCAGGTTACCTACCCTACGCGTATCGAAATAAGCGAAAACATCACCGTTTTCAAGTTTCCCACTGAGAACAACGGCGATTCCCCTGTACATCAGCCTGGATTTCTCTTTTTCAAGGTTATTCACCGTAAAGTCAAGACTGTAAACACCTTCCCCTCTCCCTGTCAAACACCCTCCATAAATGGTCTCTCCTTCAAGCGGCTGAGCGAATTCATAAGCAATCGTTCCTACCGTTATCGTCCTTGTTCTTGCCTTTACCATCGGATCAAGTGCAGAATCACTATTAAGCAAAGCCTCGGGATATACTTCGGCAATTCCCAGCGACCGGTAGTATTCAATCGCTTTATCCAGGTCTTTCGTTGCCACTCCCATTCCGAGGAATTTCCAGTCACTCACCAGGGGATGCGCCCGGTTGTGTGCCTGCCAGGCTTTGTGCTGTGCTCCGGCTGGAGGTCTGAAAGAAAGCCAGATTTTCCCGTATTTCCCGGTTTCCAGGTAATTCTCGACTATTTTACCTTCCTGTTCAAGACTCATAACGATATCGGTACCCTTTTCGACCAGGAGAGTTGTTTCTTTCTCAGGATCAGGTACGTTGTAACAGATATGACTTATTCCTTCGCCGCATTCCCTGAAAAAATCATCGTTGAAACCGTCTCCTTCGGGGCGGCCAAGAATACACTCGATCACCAGCGAACCCATCTGGATGTTCTCAAAAATCCTGTTGACATTGACCCTCCCCGAGTCAGCTGGCGCAGGACGCGAAGTGTGTGGTTTACCGTAAACCGTCATAGTCCTAGGTAACGGTTCCTCTTCGGGTGCACCGGGCACGGGATTAGTCGCGTTCGGGCCTAAGGTACCTATATCCACTCCTATACCAATGGACGAATAATAATGAGTAATTTCATCAAGGTCACTGACGACAAGTCCTATATGGTCGAATTCCCAGTCATTTTTCATCCGATATTTACCTCCATTTTACTCATCATAGATTAAATCTTTAAATCATTGTGATTCCTCCGCCAACCGGAATGGTCACTCCCGTGACATAGCGGGACGCATCCGAAGCCAGGAAGACGACGACATCGGCAACATCGCTGGCATCACCCATTCTGCCCAGCGGTATATTACTTACCCTGTCTGCGCCGCCTGCCCTGGGATGGGGTCTGCCATCATCATTGACACTGCCGTCAACACCAACGAAACCGAAATCGGTAGCGATTAAGCCGGGTGCGACCGCATTGCAGCGAACGTTATAAGGGCCCAGGTCACGGGCTACCCATCCGGTCAGGTGCCTGATCCCTATCTTCGCTATCCCATACACTGACAGGACACCCATCTGGTAGGCTGCTGATGAAGACCAGTTTATTATGCTGCCTCTCTTTTGTTCCATCATCACTTTTCCTGCCGCCTGGCAGCAAAACAGGACGCTCGTAATATTAACAGCCATGCCCTTCTCCCATAGTTCAGGGGTCATCTCCATAAACGCTGCGTTGGAAGGGACCCCGGCCACATTCGCCAGGATATCCACGGTCCCGAACTCCTTCACTGTCTTACTGACCAGGTCATTCACCTGATCTTCTTTCGTAACATCGGCCTGGACAGCCATAGAACGCCTGCCGAGTTTCCTGACTTCCTCGGCCGTACCCTCCAGGTCCCAATTATCCGCCTTGACGATCAAATCGGTAACGGCTACATCAGCGCCGGCTTCGGCAAAAGCCAGGGCCGTTGCCCTCCCCATTCCCAGTACACCACCGGCACCGGTTACAAGAGCGACCCTACCCTCAAGAGAGAACTTCGATAGACTCATATTTTACCCCCTTTTAGTGTGCTTATTATCGACTTGTGGCATTATTTAGTCAAGGAAAATGGTATATCCCAGAAATCACCTGAGTCGATATTTTACGGAGGGTTCATATAAAAAGGAGGGAGAGTTAAAAACTCTACCTCCTTAATTGATAGACATATCAGTGATAAGTTTCTAGTATCCCATTGCCTTCTTCATAGCCATATCTGTCCAGATATAGTGTATATAGAGCTCCTGACCATCATAACCGATAGTACCTTCACCGCTATAATTCTGGACCCATGGCCACCACATGGTGTAGAGGTGCGCTCCCGGCATCCATATTGCCCATGCCTGTTGGAGAGAGTATACGCCTATTTCTTTGATAAGCCTGTTTACTTCAGCATCATTTTTACCTATGACTTTATTAATGCTCTCGTATGTCTGTCGGGCATATGGGCTGTCGAAGAAAGAACGGTTATCAAAACTCTCCTGACGTAAATGAAGTAATCTAAACGGGAAAAAGTAGTCGACGCAGCCCTCGGTTATCATTTCTTCATGGGTCCTTCCTCTGCCTACACTCCGCATGACGCTGGCTTCCAGAGGTTTAATCTCCATATCTATACCGGCGAGGAGCAAGTATTCTCTAACGATAGAGAGGTAGTCCGCTTCACTCGATCCGCAATTAATCTGTGTATGGAAACCGTCAGGAAATCCCGCACCTGCCAGGAGTTGTTTTGCTTTTTCCAGGTCGTAGGAAAATAGTTCCTGGACGTCTTCAGGTTGTTCTTCCAGTGGAGTAAAAATTTTCGAGTACGTCGGTGTCGGAGGGAAAGGTACTGCAAATAGTGCAGCATTCCCTTCGTAGTACTCATCAACGATTTCCTGCTGGTTTACGGCAAGGTTCATTGCCCGTCTGACATTTATATCATAGAAAGGCAATTCCGGTTTATCAACCCGCATTACAAGAAGGGTTGGCGAAGCTATACTTGTCGAATACATCAATTCGGGGTTCTGCTTCATTAATAATTCTGCAGCTTCCCATTGAATAGCACCAAGCTGATCGATCTTTGCTGTCCGCAGAGCAGCCTGTTGAGTAGATGAGTCAGTAATAATTAAAGCCTTAACGGTATCCAGGTAGGGTAACTGGTTTTCCGGGTGAAGTGGGTCATTCTTCCAGTAACCGGGGTTCCTCGTGTAAGTCAATGAGCTGCTGGTAACATAATCCGTTAAGAAATACGGCCCTGTGCCTACCGCATCCCTCCAGTCAGACTGGTCTCCAAAATGTTCAGTAACATCAGGACATACCTGGTACATATTATCGCCCATTACCAATAACATCAAGCCATGCATCGTTGCCGGAACTTTGACTTCGACTGTGTATTTATCGATAGCTGTTATCGAGGTAGGCCCATAACCGGCAACCGTATAGGCACCGTATGAATAAGCCGTTGGTGTATTGAAATTACGGTCGATACTGTAGGCTGCATCTTCGGCAGTGTATTCTCTTCCGTTCACATACCGACTTGCTTCGCTATCCGGATTCAGGCCGTAGTGAACACCCGGACGGATATGAAATATTATAGTTTCGTCATCGGGTGTTTCCCAGCTCTCAGCGAGCTGGCCTGTCTCCAGTTCAATTCTGCCGATGAAGCCGACCGTCCAGTCTGTTTCACCGGTACCTGCATTACCTTTTGCCCAGTCACCAGTCAGCAACTCCTCGTTGGTCATCCTCAGGCTTGCACACTCCATCTGTAGTTTTAAAATAGGATCAAATCCCATTACGTCCATCAGCATAGCTCGGACAAATGTACCGCCATACTTAGGCTCATCCGGAGATAGCAAATTACTTGTTCCTGTTGTACCTCCACCTCCTCCGCCCGTAGATGATTCCTCGTCTCCCCCTACAGTTATCGACTGGCCTTTATCTTCTTCCTTAACCTGTCCTCCTCCCTGCTCCTCCTCACATGAAGCTACCGCCAGAGACAATACCATTAGTAACGCGACAAACACCCATAATATTTTTCTAAACATTAGGAATATCTCCTTATTAATGAATCTTTGCAGCCCTGGTTCAGTTTACTAGTAAAAGCTAACAATAATGAAGGGGCACCTTAAACCATCAATATAACAGTTTAAAATGCCCTTTTATCCTTCATAATATTCACCCCCTTCCTGAAGAAGGTAAAAGATGATAAGGTTTATTATCGAGCTTTACGTAGAATCTACATGTTATCTTTTTACGTACTGAAAAGTCAAGTTAATCACGTTGACTTACAAATCACATCATAATATCCTTTTTATGAACACAAGATTTCTTTCGCGACGCTTGGAAAAAATTAAGAAAAAAGGAAAGCATCTCTGCTTTCCTTTTTTACCAGCTTTATCCACCGAAAGTGTGATTTACGCCCTCGGAACCCACAAAACCTGCCGGGGTTTCTTTTTCAACTCTTCCGCCAGTTCCTCTATCTTCCCGTACTTCATGCAAGCCGCCATGCAGGTACTGACACAGGCGGGTAGTCTCCCTTCCCGTGTGCGCGGAGCACAGAGTATACAGAGTTCGGTGGGAAAGGGCAGAAAGGAAAGATAGGCTTTCTTATTGGGCAGTTTCTGTTCGACTTCCATTACCCGGATGCCGCCCATTCCTGCCGGCCACTTATATTCCTGGGCGCAGGCGACCTGGCAGGCGTAACAGCCGGTGCAGTACTCGTAATCTATCAATAAACCGTATTCGGGATTCTTTGCCATCTTAAGATTCCTCCCTTCCACCGGCACGATATATCTTACACAGCAGGTGTTTTATCGGTGCACCGAGTCCGTCCTTACCCTGGTATCCCATCGGTATCAGCATACTGGCATTGGATTTCCAGACGCCATACAGAGAAGGTTCCTCACCCGGTTCCTCCGGGAACCACCAGCCATGCGCTATCATCACCATCCATTCCGGTACGACCAGCGTAACTTTGGCCTTGAATTTACTCCTCCCCATCCAGTTCTCCACCCAGACCCAGTCGCCGTGACTGATATTATGCTGTTTCGCCGTATCGGGATGTATCTCTATCGTAGGATCGGGATCGATTTCCCTCAACCACGGAATATTCCTGTGTTCCGTGTGGTAGAACACGGGAGACCTCCTCCCCGTCGAGAGAATCAGCGGGTACTTCTCTACCATATCCGGCATCGTTACCGGTGTGAATGGCGGTTCTTCGTAATGAGCGACCGGCTCCAGTCCCCAGTCTTCGCGCAGTACAGAGTACAGTTCTACTTTTCCCGAAGGAGTCTGGAAACCGGGTTTCTTGTCCGGTCTCAACAGTCCCTTCTCAAAACGCTTGTACGGGTGACTGGGATGACCTTCGGGCGGGAAAGCCCAGCCTTTCTCCTGCAGTTCCTTGAACGTCAATCCGGCAGGTTCCACTATTTCATCGAACAACTGGTAGATATTGTCCCACCGGAAATCGGGATCGAATCGTTTTGCCAGCTCGAAGTTCATCTCGACATCCGGCTTGCATTCGTCCACGGTAATAGCTTTATTGATACTCTGGAGTGGCACCCACCAGCTTCTCAGGCTGTCCTTTTCAAGAAAACTCGCCGAGGGAAGGACGACATCCGCCAGTTGCGTGGTTGGATTCATGAACAGGTCTACCGCCACCACGAAGTCCAGCTTCTTCAGGGCTTCCACCCATTTCAGCGGGTCCAGCCCGATACCGGCAACAGGATTGCATGCCTGGAGCCACATTCCTTTTATCGGGTAAGGGTCTTCGGTAAATATCTGGTCGAGTGTCAGGTCAGTCTGCGCCCTCCAGATGAACTTATTCAGAGGACCGTACCGGTCGGCCCCTATTCTTGTCTTGTCATCTTCAGCGGATTTCAGCTTGATGACGCCTTTCGCCCCCGGTAGCGCATAGGCGACAGCGTCGAACGCATAGCGCGATATGACATTGCCTCCTGGTGTATCAAGGTTGCCTGTCAGGCACCAGAGGTCTGCGATAGCCTGGACTGTGGGAGTAATGGCCGGGGTCATGTCGATAGGCACACCCCAGTGAATGGCTGCCGGTTTACTCTTTGCATAAAGCCTGGCAGCATCAACTATATCCTTCTCCGGTATCCAGGTTATCTCCGATACCTTTTCCAGCGGATACTTATTTACCTCTGCAAGCAGCACGTTCCAGACCGTTTCCGTCTTTATTTTTGTACCATCGGATAACGATACCTCATACTCACCTTCAAGCGCCGGTTCAGCACTTGCCGGTTTATACTCTACTTCTACCGTATCCCACACAGCGGGAGAATTCGTTTTCTCATCCCAGACTACGAAATTATCGGGCGAACCGCCTGCTGTAATCTCGCTTTCACGGAGCAGTTTGCCGGTATCCTTTCTGACAAGGTGGTGGGCGTTCGTCCACTTTTCCACGAAATCCCTGTCATAGAGTCCCTCGTTGAGAATCACGTTCAGGAAACCCATCGCCAGGGCGCCGTCCGTGCCCGGCCTGATTCTCAACCATTTTTCAGCTCGTGAGGCGAACCATGACAAACGAGGGTCGATGCAGATAATCTTCGTCCCCTTTTTCATCAGGTCGATGATCCAGTGACCGAAGACATTGTCCGGACACGACGCCGGTATGTTGTACCCCCAAACCACAATGCATTCCGGTACTTTGTATCGCAGGTCATCATAACGTTTCGGGAACCACTGGGCGGCATCAAGTATCGCATAGTCGCCCTGCATCGTCTCCACGCCGGCAATCCGGGGACTGTAACAGGCAATTCCGCTGAGAGCGAACATCACATTCGGGCTGCCGTAGGCATATGCCAGCATACATATCCAGGCGCCGATGTCACGCCCGGTCCCCATCGAAAAGATGAAGCTTTCCGGTCCGAACTCGTCCCGTATCTTTACCATCTTCTCTTCGATCAGGTCATAGGCTTCATCCCAGGATATCTCCTGCCATTTCCCTTCACCGCGCTCTCCCATTCTCTTTAACGGTTTTCGAAGTCTGTCCGGATGATAGACATACTGGGTCATCGCCAGGCATCTTGAGCAGAGTCTTCCCTGGCTCCAGGGATGCTCGGGATCGCCCTCGACTTTAACCAGTTTCCCGTCTTCTATGTATGCCAGTACACCGCAGCCGCCGTGACAGCCGGGGCCGGCCGACCAGGTGGTAGTGCGTACTATCTCGCGTTTCTTGTTCGCCATATCCGGACTCCTTAACAGACTAAAACCGATTATAGCCCTCAGGGGCGTTTTAGCGCAAATATACGGGATTTATGGTATGATACGAGCCAAAGGGCTATAATTTCAATAATTCCTGGAAGGAGGAAAATCCTCATGTCTAAAAATGTGCTGGTAGCATACGGTTCCAGATACGGCGGGACCAGGGAAATCGCCGAGGAGATCGGTAAGGTACTTAAGCAGGAAAACCTGGAAGTTGATATCCTTTCGGCTGACCGTGCCGGAGACCCGACTCAATACGACGCCATCATTATCGGCAGTGCCGTATATATCGGTCAATGGCGGAAAGAAGCCGCAAACTACCTCATAAAGAACGAAGCACAGATTAACGGAAAACCGTTATGGCTTTTTTCAAGTGGCCCTACGGGAGAAGGGGACCCGGTTGAATTAATGAAAGGATGGCGTTACCCGAAGAAACTCGAACCGGTTATAGACCGTCTAAAACCCAGGGGTATTGCAGTATTCGGCGGAGTAGCCAAAGAGAGTGATCTGAACTTCCTCTTCAAGTTCATGCTTAACAGGGTTAAAGCGCCGCTGGGTGACTTTCGTAACTGGGATGTGGTAACTGACTGGGCAAAGAGTATTGCTGTTGAGTTGAAACCAGAAACAAAGCCAAAAAGGAAGTAATCATGAAAAAAAGTTCTGCCACAGTAAAGAACAGCATGTTCATTATTTCACCGGCAAAAGGTACCCAAGGAAAGTATAGCCTGGAAGAACTGGTGTCACGAATCCCCAAGGATTATCAGGCTACTGAAATCGACTGGGGTAAGCCTGCCGGAAAAGAGGTCTGGTGAATAAAATCCTATATTCCCCTGCACCGCAGGATAAAAAGAATCGGAAAAGCCGAGGACAACCTGCTGGAGGAAGTTCTCGCAATTCTTGATGCATGCCTTTACTAATAAAGCAAACGCCCCATTGGCGCTTAGACAAGATATAAGGATGAACAGAACAGATACTTGCCTTAAAATACAGAACAGGGTAGTTACCGGACTTTCTTTTTTACCGGCCCCCGGAACTGACAGCGGTGTTCCCTTCTGCTCCTGGCTCGAAATTGAAAGATATTTATATTATGGTAATGGGTGTCATTATTATTGAAACATTTTGTTGAAGGAGGTGTTGATAAAATGTCAAGACAAATATTTGAACAATCTGACGAAGAAATAAAAACCCATTATTGGTTAACTCCGGTTTTGCATACTTTGACGCCTCTGCATGCTAAAATATCTCACAGATATCAGGCGTTACGTATCCTAATCGATTTTAGTGCCGCTTTTTGTTTTGTGGCCGGGAGTGTCTTATTTCTTAATTCGAATACAAGTTTAATTGCGGGCAGGCTATTTTTAATTGGTTCCTTTTTATTCGCCGTGAAACCAACTATAGACCTGGTCAGAGCATTCCACCTGAAAAGGATTTAACCCGGCAGTGAAGCAGTAAATCGCGTAAACAAGCGTTCAAAGACAAATTTTGTTTGAGTTAGTTGCTTATAGTAAGATGATTCTAAACTAACAATATCATGTAAGGAGGTATCCCGTATGTCAGAAAAAGTACGAATGGGAAATTTAAGGCACGAGTCTAATCTGATCGAATTTAAACCGTGGAAATCCATACACAAGAGCATCACCATGCCGATGATCACCGCGATGGGAGAGAGGGATTTCCCGGGCTCCCAACTGATGCTGGGATTCGCCTATATCGACAAGCCGGAAGACGAGATTGGTATGGCTCCCCACATTCACCCGGACCGCGACCAGTGGATATTCCTCTTCGGCGCGCAGAATTTTGTTGAGTTCGATGCCGACGTGGAATTCTACCTGGATGGTGAATATCGTAAGATCGATTATCCCTTCTATGCCTATATCCCGGCGGGGATGAGCCATGAGCCGTTAAAGATACTCCGGGTAGGCAAGCCGCTCATTTTCATCGATGCCAGGTTTGGCGAAGCTGATTGGCCGCTTAAATTCGTTGGAGATGTACCCGATAAATATAAAAACATGGAACACTAGCATTTTCCCGGATACG
>CAZBQL010000053.1:6069-21294 GCA_964493985.1 uncultured Dehalococcoidales bacterium | reverse complement strand
AAGACGTAAATCTACACACGGAGAAACGGATGGCGGAGAAGAAAAATCCACGGCTGACGGAGAGTGTCAGGGGAGCAGGCTGAGCTTCCAAGATAGGTCCGGGAGACCTGGATAAAGTGCTGTGCGACCTGCCACTGCTGACAGACCCGAATGTCATACGCGGCATGGAGTCACTCGACGATGCAGGCGTATACAAATTGACAGATGATCTGGCCCTGATTCAGACCGTCGATTTCTTCACGCCGATAGTCGACGATCCGTATATGTTCGGCCAGATAGCGGTCGCTAACGCCCTGAGTGATGTCTACACGATGGGCGGTAAACCACTGACAGCAATGAATATCGTATGCTTCCCCATCGATACCATGGACCTGTCGGTCCTCAAGGACATCCTGCTTGGCGGTATCGATAAGATGCGAGAAGCGAATGTCACACTGGTCGGCGGACACAGTATTAATGACAGCGAACTCAAGTACGGACTTTCCGTCACCGGTATCGTGCATCCCGATAAAATGATAACCAATTCAGGCGGCGTAAAAGGAGACAGGATAATCCTGACCAAGCCTCTTGGCACAGGCATCATCAATACCGCCGCCAAAGCCGAAATGGCTGATAAAGAAACCATAGAGACTGTTACCGCCAGCATGGCAGCACTGAATAATAAAGCGTCGGAACTGGCCCAGGATTCGGGCGGCCTGCATGCCTGCACCGATATCACCGGCTTCGGCTTTCTCGGTCATGCCGTCCAGCTTGTCAAGAACAGCGGAATTAGCGTAGCAATAGATTCTTCGGTGGTCCCCCTCTTCCCGGATGCAACCGGTCTTGCCGCGCAGGGAATGTGCCCGGCAGGACTTCACAGGAACCGTGAATTTTACTCGCCCTGGGTGGAAATTTCCGATTCAGTACCCCTCAATGTACAGGACGTCCTCTATGATCCACAGACTTCCGGCGGACTGCTTCTCATAGTAGAATCCGGAAAAGCCGGCGGACTGATGGAAAAATTGAACCAGAACGGGATGTACGACGCGGCACTCATCGGGGAAGTTACCGGTGAATCGAGCGGCAAAATTACAGTAGTCTAGCCTGGTGATTCGTAACAGGTCGTATAAATTAATGTACGGTCGGTGCTTGCCGGCCGTATGATTTTTAATTAACAGGATATTCATGACAAACGGAAAGAGTCTCTGGAAAGATACGAATCTTCTTATAGTCTTCGGCGTAACTTTGATGGCGGTGATGGGTGTAGCCAGTATATCTCCTGCCTTCCCGAAGATTCAGCGTGAACTGGGCATCACTCCCAACCAGGTGGGCTTACTGATCACGTTTTTCACCTTGCCGGGAGCTCTCCTGACGCCGGTAGTAGGCATAATGGCTGACCGGTATGGAAGAAAAAAGATACTGATTCCCTCGCTTTTTCTGTTCGCTATCGCTGGTACTGCCTGTACTTTCATTAAGGATTTCAACCTGCTCCTCTGGATAAGGGCAGTCCAGGGAATAGGGGCAGCAGCACTTGGATCGATAAACAGCACTATCATCGGCGACCTTTACGAAGGAAAACGGAGAGTGCAGGCAATGGGACTGAACGCCAGCGTGCTGAGCATCGGAGTGGCATCATATCCTTCCATCGGCGGAGCTTTGGCGTTGATAGGCTGGAATTACCCCTTCCTGCTTTCTATCCTTGCCTTGCCGGTAGGTCTATTTGCCCTGGTCCTATTGAAGAATCCGGAGCCACGAAACTCACAGACAATCAAGGAGTATCTCAGCGGAACATGGAGTCACCTGAGCAATATGAAAATAGCGGGGCTGTTCTCAGCCGGTATGCTTTCCTTTATCATCATGTACGGAGCATACCTTACCTACTTCACCATACTGATGGGGGATAAATTTAATGCTTCTTCGCTGACCATCGGTATCATCATGTCGGTGGCTTCTCTCAGCAACGCCGTTACGGCATCCCAACTCGGAAGGATACACCGGCGGTTGTCCATGACAACAATTCTGAAAATATCTTTTTCCGTATATGCATTATCGATGTTGCTTGTCCCCTTTATGTCCAACCTGTGGCTCCTCCTGGTACCTGCCATCCTCAGTGGCATGGCTAATGGCGCTACCTTGCCGAGTATTCAGACATCGGTTGCCGAAATCGCACCGCTGGAATACCGCGGGGCCATTATGTCCCTTAACAACATGATGCTGAGACTGGGACAGACACTCGGACCTCCGCTAATAGGAATAGCCTATGTCTATGGCGGTATTAATGCCACTTTCTTTGCTGCGGCGGGAATTTCCGTAATGGTACCGGTAGTGGCAACCATATTTGGCACGATCAGGAAAAACTAGTACCTGGTTGTACAGAAAAGTAGGAAGTCAAGCCGTTCGTAGTGAGCCTGTAGAACCACAACGACGCCCTTCGACAAGCTCTCAGGACGAACGGAATAGTAGACAGTAGCTGTTGCATCTTAGGACTAGTATAACCATTTTACCAGAATAGTCGACCAGAATAGTCAACTATAGAAATCCACCTCCCTGTGTGTTATTCTAATACTAGGTAGTTGTATTTATTTCACCACGAAAACGTGACAGGAAACGATGAATAGCAAACGTGTAGCAGTGGCAATGAGCGGAGGTGTCGATTCCTCGGTTGCAGCCGCTCTTCTTAAGGACAAAGGATTTCTAGTTACCGGTGTAACGATGAAGATCTGGGATGGCGAAGAAATGCCATGCTTACGGACGCATCATGCCTGCTACGGTCCGGGAGAAGCAGAGGATATAAAGGATACTCAAAAGGTGGCTGCAAAGCTGGGTATCGGTCTTCATATCATCAATCTATCGGAGGAATTTAGAGAGAATGTCCTGGACTACTTCAATCAGGAGTACTTATCCGGCAGGACTCCGAATCCCTGCCTGATGTGCAACAGGAGGATAAAATTCCAGGCATTAGTCGATAAGGCTATAGATGCCGGTATCGAGTTTGACTATTTTGCCACCGGTCATTACAGCAAAATTGAATATAATGAATACTCACACCGGTATCTTTTAAAAAAAGGGAAGGATACGGTAAAAGACCAGTCATATTTTCTGGCGTTCCTTTCACAATCCCAACTCAGTAATACACTCTTCCCGATTGGCGGATACACCAAGCGGGAAGTAAGAGAACTGGCTCGTAAATTCAGACTGGGTATAAACGAAAAGCCGGAAAGCCAGGACTTCATCGCAGCCGGTTACAGGTCGCTCCTCAGCAATGTACAGACCGGTTCGATAAAGAATACGCAGGGAGAAATACTCGGTGAACACAGCGGGATCGCAAATTACACCATAGGACAGCGAAAAAGGCTTGGGATATCCGGCAGAGACCCTTTATATGTGACGGATATCGATCCGGAAACGAACACCATAACAGTAGGCAGCAGGGAAGATATCTATAGCGATGAACTGACCGCCGAGAACCTGAACTGGATAGGCATTGAAAAGCTTGAGACCGAAATGGAAGTCGAAGCAAAGATAAGATACTCTCACGAAGGTGCGGAAGCGACCATAACACCTGTCGCTGATGAAAGAATAAAAGTAAAGTTTAAGAAGCCCCAGATGGCAATTACACCAGGCCAGGCAGTGGTATTCTACAGTGACGACATTGTCCTGGGAGGTGGAATAATAGAGAGGAGTGGCGGGTACTAGATGGCGAAAATACTGGCGGTATGTAAAAGTAAGAAAAAGGGTACCAGGAAAGATGACGTAAAGGAAGGATACTTCCTTCAGGACTACGGTATGGATAATGACGCTCATGCTGATTCGAACAGTGACCGGCAGGTAAGTCTGATGGCAATTGAGAGCATCGAAAAAATGAGAAAACTCGGACTGGACGTTGGTCCCGGTGATTTCGCTGAGAACCTAACGACGGAAGGCATGGACCTTGTATCCCTTCCGGTAGGCACGGAGGTTTCGGTAGGAAATGAGGTTAAACTTGAGATAACCCAGATTGGCAAGGAATGCCACACGAAGTGTGCTATCTATCGTACCGTCGGACAATGTATAATGCCTGAAGAAGGTGTGTTCACCAGGGTCGTTCGGGGTGGCACGATAAAGACCGGAGACGAGATTAAGGTAGAGTAAATGGACTCAGAGATCGAGAAAATCAATGTCCTGCGACTTACGGAAGATGGCAGAGAAAGTATTGAAGACATCGTTGTCAGGGAATTTCCAGTTACGATAATCCTGAACAATGAAGAGCTGGTAACGATGCTGTGCTCGCCTAAAAATCTGGATTATCTCACAGTAGGATTCCTTTTCTCCGAGGGTTTACTTGAAAGCAGGGATGAGATAAAAAATGTTCTTGTTGACGAAAACCGGGGTATTGTCAGGGTAAACACGATAGAAGAAAAGGATTTTGATAACGATTTCATGTTCAAGAGAATGATTACCTCCGGCTGCGGGAGAGGGGCTTCATTCTACCATGCGGCAGACGCTGAAAATAGAGAACAGATACAATCCGGTACGAAGATATCCACGGGAGAAGTGCTAACCCTGATGAGGGAATTCCAGCAGAAATCGGAAATCTTCAGAGAAACCGGTGGCGTTCACAGCGCTGCCCTTTGCGATACAAAAAACATTCTTGTATTCATGGAGGATATCGGCAGGCACAATGCTATCGATAAGATATTCGGTAAATGCATGATGGGGGATATTCCCACCGAGGGGCGCATTGTAGTGACCAGCGGCAGGGTGTCTTCCGAGATACTGTTAAAGGTTTCGAGAAGGAATATCCCGATTATTGTATCCAAATCAGCTCCTACCAACCTTGGGGTCAGACTTGCCGGGGAACTGGGTATGACCTTACTTGGATTCGCCCGGGGGAAAAGAGTGAATGCCTACACGAATGACTGGAGGATAACCGATTGATGGACGCCGGAAATACAGCAATTATTGAAAAGATAATGACTCTTAAAAAGGAAAGAAACGCCCTTTTCCTGGTCCATAATTACCAGCTTGGTGAGGTCCAGGATATAGCTGATTTCGCTGGTGATTCACTCGAATTAAGCAGGAAAGCAGCGACCAGCGATGCCGATGTAATAGTATTCTGCGGAGTCCATTTTATGGCAGAGACTGCTGCTATACTTAACCCTGAAAGGACAGTCCTGCTGCCCGATCTGCACTCAGGCTGCCCGATGGCCGATATGATAAACGCAGACCAATTGAGAGAACTTAAGAAACAGCATCCAAAAGCGAAGGTTGTCTGCTATGTAAACTCAACTGCAGAAGTTAAAGCTGAATCCGATATCTGCTGCACTTCGGCTAATGCCGTCAGGATAGTTGAAACTCTAAAGGATGCCGAAGAAGTAATTTTCGTCCCGGACCAGTACCTTGGAAGTTATGCTGCTGAACAGACAGGGAGAGAACTGATCCTCTGGCCTGGCTACTGCCCTACCCATGCCAGGATACTGCCGTCCGATATACAAAAAAGAAAAGCAGAACACCCGAACGCGGTAGTAATCGTTCATCCCGAATGCAAGGTTGAGACGAGAGCTCTGGCTGATGCGATACTCAGCACGGGCCAGATGGCAAGATTTGCGCAGGAAACGGACGCTACCGAGATCATCGTCGGTACTGAGATAGGATTACTGCACCGCCTTCGCAAGGAAAATCCGTATAAAACCTTCATACCGGCAACCGAACAGGCTGTCTGTCCGCGTATGAAACTTATCACTCTCGAGACTGTATTATGGTCGCTGGAGAACATGGAAAACCGGATAACGATTCCTGAAGAAATCAGGATAAAGGCCAAAAACGCGGTAGACAGAATGCTTGAAGTCCGGTAGGTCCTGCATCAAGGATATAGCAGCTATTATCCTTCTATTTCCTTAAGCTGATACTTGAGTTTTCCAGCCGGTGCGTTTATTTCCACCGTGTCACCTTTCTGCTTACCCAGGACAGCTTTCCCGATGGGTGATACACTGGATATCCTGCCGTTCGAGGGGTCTGCTTCCCTGGGACCGACAAGCTTATATCGCATTTCAATCCCTTTTTCAGGGTCCGCAAGGACAAAAGTTTTACCTATATCGACTCCCTCCGATGACTGATTTTTTTCGTCTATTATCTCTGCGGCATTAAGAGTCGCTTCCAGTTCGATAATACGTCCCTCGATCATTCCTCGCTTTTCCCTGGCAGCATGAAGGGGAGCATTTTCCCGGAAGTCCTTGTCCGCCGCTGCTTTCGTCATTTCCTCGATAGCATCCTGGCGTTGGTCTTTAAGTGAGGTAAGTTCGGCTTGAAGCTTTTCATACCCTTCTTTCGTTACAGATACAGGTTCAACAATCTCTTTTCTTCCCATTGGGGCTGAACGTGTCTTTCCTTTTTTCGCTTTCAGGTGAGTCCCGAGGTTGATCTGACTCCATCCCTTTTTCTTGGCATAACTTAAAAAGGCCCTGACAAGCGCCAGTTTCTCAGCATGACCGGCATCAGTACGCGATGCCTGTTCAGCGTAGTTGTCTATTTCAGAAGGTCTAATACTATCAAAAAGCCGGTCCCGTCCAAACCAGCGATTAAATTTATATATTTCATGCTGGCTTGCGGTCCGTTTCTCTGCAGAAAGACTGGCTAAATAAAGACTGGCGGCTTCACCAAGATTTGGACCCTGGTCACTCATTCATATACCTCCGGGATATATATGTTATCTCTTTCTTAACGGAAAAGGTAGATTTACAGCCCTGAAAGTCATCGATAAAGCTTCATGTCCAATCAGCTTGAGTATGACCGAACCGTGCGAGTCAAACCTGATATCATCGTTTTCAAGTAGTGTTTTATCAATGCCACTATATGTTATTATGTCAAATACCTTGTTAATCCGGTTATCACTTAATCGTTCAAAAAAGTTACGGCCCCAGTGGCCTAATTTTATCTCACGTCCCAGCATCTTCTTCCACTGTCTGTCATATAATGCCAGACTCCCAGCAGTCAGGTTATCACTTTCCAGTGCCCGATGCAAATTGTCAGCAGCAATATCGGCACATATCATGCCGTAGTACACACCTCCGCCGGTAGCAGGTTTCACCTGGCCGGCAGCACTTCCCACGACCAGTACCCGCTCGGAACTTGTCCGGGACAGCATATTCAAGGCAAGCCCCGCAAAACGTTTTTCATAACTGCCTGCTATAATTTTACCCTGTTCAGCCAGCATGGTTAAAAAGTTCTCCATGTAATAACCGGCCCGGTTACGTGAAATAAGTCCGGCCAGGCCCCGACCTCGTAAAGTGGGTACCAGCCAGGCAAAAAATCCCGGAGCCAGACTCTTACCGGTAAAGACTTCAACTTCTTCAACTCCATCGGTCTCTACTTCCACCTGTACTCCCATTGCGAAATCGCCGACCGTTTTCAAGCCTGCCTGTTCGGTAAGGGCTGAACCGAATCCGGAAGCAATAACTACGACCCGGGATTCCAGTAACACATGTTTCGATCTCTCATGACCCGTTTCCATCACTACTCTGTCCGGTTCCCTCGTTATTTTAAAAACACGTCTGTCAAGAATATATTCAGCACCCTGTTCTCTTGCCCGTTCGGAAAGATAAACGTTCAAAGCTGCACGGTCGATGATATATGCCTGGGGTTCTGACCTTTTAACTTGAAGTATTTTTCCTGAAGGCGAATATACAGTGGCGCTGTTTGCTTCTCTGTATAGTATTGTTTCCGGTACGGAAAAGTCTCTGATACATTCGCTGCTGACTATTCCCGTACAACAGACAGGTTCACTCAGGTCCTTTTTCTTTTCAATGACAACCACGTGATAACCATATTCGGCCAGTCTGCAGGCTATCCTGCTCCCTGCCGGACCGGCACCTATGACCGCAACGTCATACAATAGACATCTCCTGTAGTCAACCAAAGGTTGTCGTTAGCCTATGACACCCTGCCTGACGAACCTGTTTATTCCCCCGACCTTTATTATTTTATAAGTCAAAAAACCGGTAACCAGCAATCCGATTATTTCCGGAATATATATTTCAGGTACATGTGTCAAGTTATACCAGATATCAGAGAACCATCCTTCGGCCTGGTATGGTGCAAATCTACCTAAAAACGGCCAGAACAATGTTTCCGGATTATTCCAGATAGAATCAAGGAAGAGATGAAAGAAGCTAGCCAGGGCGAGAGTAAGTAACCATGACTTCCTGCTTAATAGTCTACCTGACAATAACAATAAAGCGAAGAGTAGCGTGTGGGCGTGGCTGCGACCGGTAAATAGTCCGCTTTCACTGAATAGAAGGAATAGTGGCTTGTCGATGATATCCGGAAGCATGGAACCAATAATGATCATCCGGTAATCAAAGCGTCCGGTGCTGTCTCTGAAATAACTCAGTATCAACGCTATTCGGTACCTTAAACCTGATTCACTGTTATGTAAAGCTTCGGGCGGAAATGCTGCATCGGTTAGCCCGGCTGCAGCCGCGGTGATGCCGACATGCCCGAAAAGCAGCATCAGTCCTTTTTCTCACCTTCACTAGGCAGTACTGTATAGTCGGAAGAAGGTAATTCGATATCGTTTGAAGGTTTGACCGTTTCCTGTTTGATAGCCTGGCGATAACTGGCCGAAGCGCTGCTTGATAAGAACCAGCCGATGAACGAAATCCAGAGTCCATCGAACCATGTCATATCAAACGGACGTGCAATTATTATAAGTATACCGGCAAGTATTAAAGCATATCCGAATCCCTGCCCTATCCATGTAGCAATCCGGCTTGCGACAAGGTAGCTTCCGGTAGCCCTCCATATGACCGACCGTAATACACGTCCCCCATCCAGTGGAAAACCGGGAATGAGGTTAAACGCCGCCAGGATTCCGTTCATTATGGCCAGCCACGTGATCATCATCGCCACCGGGCCGGTTATTGCGGGAATCAGCAGCAGCAAGCCGAATATTCCGCCGATAACCAGGCTGCAAAGCGGTCCTGCGATAGCCATTCTGAACTCAGCCCCTGGTTTCCCGGCTTCGTGTTTCATCACAGCTATACCACCGAAAATAAACAGGATTATATTAGATATCGGTATGCCGTTAGCCCTGCCCACCAGGCTATGGGCAAGTTCATGGGCAAGCACGGAGGTGAAAAACAGCAGGCTGGTACCAATTCCGAGCAGCCAGTAAAACCAGCGGTCATAGTTCGGTTCGACAAGCAGCAATGTTACTAAAAAAAATATGATAAACCAGGTAAAGTGCAGCCTGAATTCTATGCCGAAAAGTCTGCCAATATAGAATGTCCTGCCCATAATGGTCGACTAGCCTGATTTATTTAGCAGTGATTCACGCAGTTCGTAAAGTATAGTGGCAGTTACGTACTGTCGCCTTCTTGGTCTGTTTACAGATCTGCTGCCTGAAGCATCTGCAATCCCGATATAGGTGGTGCCCATGGGATTATCCCTCGTCACTTCATCTGTTCCCGTAGTACCGATCCCTATATCAGCTCCCAATAGATTCCTGGCTGATTCGGCCATCGCACAGGCTAGTTCTTCTCCAGTTTTATTGATAATATCAGGACTCAGGCCGAAAGCTATCATCGCCGAATTAGATGCGGCAAGGAGTCCACCCTTAAAAAATCTGCCGCTTTCCGGTATATCATTAAAGGTAGATGCGAGAGTACCTCCATGTGAATCCTCCATAACTGCCAGTGTCAGTCCTTTATCTATTAGAAGAGAGCTGACTATAGTTTCAAGAGTCTCATCGTTCATTCCCCAGATATGTCCTGCCATTATCTCTTTAATGCGAGTTTCACACTCCACCAGCATCTCCTCAGCCTTTTCAACGGATTCAGCTTTGGCGGCCAGCCGCAGGTGAATACCGTCAGGTTTTGCATAGATACCACACGTCGGGTTCGACGCAGCCAGCATATCGGCAACCATTTCTCCGGCACCGCCTTCCGAATAGCCGAACGTCTTGAATGTCCTGGTAACGAGTACCGACTCGGCCCTTTCCTCCAGTCTGGGTTGAACGGTTTCCTGCCACACGACATTCAGTTCCCTGGGAGGACCGGGCATAGTAATAAGAGTATGACCGTCCTTTTCAATCCACCAGCCCGGAGCGGTACCGGCAGGATTGGGAATAGAATGGGCCGACGGAATAATAGTTGCCTGCTTGAGATTGCTCAGGGGCATATCGAATCCATAACGACCGAATCTATTACGCAGGGTCTTTTCCAGGTCGGGATCGATTTTCATCTCCTCGCCCAGCATCTCTGCGATGGACTCACGAGTAACATCATCTGCCGTAGGGCCGAGTCCGCCGGTGATAAAAATAATATCGGAACGGTTCCAGGCACGCTGAAGTATTTCAATAATACGGGTTTTATTATCACCGACCTGAGAAATCCAGTACAGGTCTATACCCAGGAAAGGCAACCGGCTGGCGATATATGCCGCGTTAGTATCTGTAATCTCACCAAGAAGAATTTCTGTGCCTATTGAGATAATTTCTGCTTTCAAGTGTGTACCATCTCCTCTTATTTAATGATAGTTTAGCACTTGTAAGCTAAAATCCCCAAATACACGTTGAACAGTTTCCGATGACGGTAAAAAAGACTACTCCAAGATATCTCCCCTTACAAAATCGATCTCGTTTAAGGGGTAGACAATTCCTGAAGCTATATTACTGATGTGTGAATTGATCCGTTTAAAATACCGCGACAACATGGCGGTTACGACTGCCTCGTTTGGAGATACCTGCTGTTCGAAGAGTTCATGCAGTATCTTATCGCAATCACGCTTAATAGGTGTATAATCCCTCAAAATTCCTTCTGCAAGTTTAGTATCGGAATTCTTAAATGCCTTCGCCAGTACCGATAAACTATCCGAGATCTTTTTCTGGGTCGGCACTATTCTTTCAAAGAACTTCATGTTCCTGATATTTCCTTCATACAGGATACCGGCTTCGAATATGTTCTTGGAATAATCTCCTATTCTTTCGGCATCTTTTATCAAGCTCATGAGGGCCAGGCAGCCGGATGTGTCATGACCGGGACGGATGGACAGGTGTTCGAAGAGGAGTCTCCGGATTTCTTTTTCCTGGTTATTAACCTGGATGTCTTTATCGTAGAAAGACTGGGGAATACGGTCGATCGTTTCTTCGGTTGTAATAACCCTCCAGGCTTCGTTATACAGGTATTCATCTCCGTTTATCATTTTGATAAACAGGTCAATTGCTTTCTTTACAAGATTTGACCCTCTCAGCATATTTACTATTTCACTTGTCATCTTTCCAGCACCTCCCAGTATATATCGCCAGTTCCTACCGGGTAATGAACAAAATCAGTAACGGTAGAGCAAAGAATACACCAGCCACAAATATAAATGCCCATTTTTTCGATTCGGCAGCCAGGTTCCCAAGCTTTATCGCGCAAAATATTGGTACTCTTTTCAATGGTAAAAATATTATTGTACCATAAATATTGAACATAAGGTGACAAAACGCTACCGTTAAGCCTGCGGTACTACCTGTATTACCATTTTCGGAACTAATTACAGCCAGTGAAGCGAGAATGGCTGTTATGGTTGTTCCAATATTAGCTCCGAGAGTGTATGGATAAGCTCGATTTAACCCGAGAAAACCGGCAGCCACCAGGGGAACTATCATCGATGTCGTAACCGAGCTGCTCTGCACTACGGCTGTTAAAAGCATACCCAGTATAAAAGCCGTAAATGTATTCCTGAATATATACCTGTCTATAACTCGTTCCGTTGTATTTATTACGAGGGAGCGCATCGTCTTGACCAGGTATACCAGAGAAAATATTACCAATATAACTGCAATTACCAGCAGAACAATACCAACGACAACATCCGAGGCGCCAAGAGTATCGGATAGAAAATGTTGAAAGCCTTTCGTCACCGGATCGATGATTAGTTTCAACGGACTTGTAAAGGTAACGCCGCCGACATCCTGGAAGATATCGGTAAGGAACAACGCTGACTTCTCTATTATATGGAATGCAAGTTCGAGTGGCAGAAAAACAATGATTGTAAACAAGTTAAAGAAATCATGCATAGTAGCGGCGGTAAATGCACGCCTGAAGTCCTCTTTTCTTGTAATAAAAGTAAGAGAAACGAGGACATTTGTTATCGTCGTACCCATATTCGCTCCCATTACCATCGGGATGGCAGCTTCTATGGGAAGTACTCCGCTCCCTGCAAGTCCCACTATAAGAGATGTGGTTGTAGATGAACTCTGAATAATACTCGTGACAAGAATACCGGTAAATAATCCACAGAAAGGATTTGAATATAAACTAATAAGCTGTTCGGCAAAATCTTTACCGAACAGCTTGAAAGAAGTACCCGTAAATTTGATTCCGATTAAGAAAATGTAAAGTAATGCGATTACGAGAAGTATTTTGAGAACTGTGGAAAGTCTCAGCTTACCTGCCAACCGGACTTTCTCCTGAAAACGGCTTTAGTATTTCAAACATCCGGAAGTTATTTTATATAAAAAAGAAGTTATTTTCAAGTACAAACCGATTTCAATTAATGACTTTTATGGTTATCTTGAAATACTGCAGTTTATCCAACGACTGTCTCGTAATAGCTCCTGTTGCCGCCTTCGTTTTTTGCTTTATATAGTGCAGCATCAGCAGCAGCTACGACGTCATGGGCCTCGGGACCATTTACCGGCCAGCTCGCTAATCCCACACTGGCGGTTATATTCATATCGTTGATAACTAATTTTATTTCCAGCAACTCTCTTATACGTTCGGCGACGATAACGGCGCCGCTTGGTGATGTGTTAGGCAGTAGTATAGCGAACTCATCACCGCCATACCTGAAAGCCTGGTCTGCACTCCGTATGGATTCTTTCAAAATCTTTCCCGTGCTGGACAGAAGTCCATCTCCTATGAGATGACCGTACTGATCATTAATCTGCTTCATCGAATCAAGGTCTATCAGTATTACAGAAAATACACCACCATATCGAGAGTGACGGCTCACCTCGGTAATAATCTGTTCATCCATCGTACGCCTGTTAAACAAGCCTGTCAGTTCATCATATCGAGATTTCTTTAATACTTTCTCAAAAATCAAAGAATTCTGGATATGTCCTGATATTTGGGCAGCAACTTCTCCGAGAAATTTTACCTGCCTGGGGTTGTAAGCATTCGGTTTACTCACACCGACGATAAGACTGCCGATGGCTATTTCATCATGGGCTATTAAAGGAGCACACGCAATCGACCGTATTCCCTGCTTTCGATGATAAACATCGGTGGCGAAAAGACTGTCTTTCTTCAGGTCAGATTCAGCTACGGGGAGTTTCGACGTTGCTGCCCACTCGGTTGCTGTTCCATTGACCGGTATTCTGTCTCCAACCTGCCAGTTCGAACCGATTTCAGAGTAAAGAGCGAAAAAATAGAGGTTCTGTTCTTCAATCAACGTCAAAGCAGCCCACTCTATTTCTACCATCTCTTTCAAAGCCAGAATAAATGGCTGGTAAACATCGTTGACGTAGAGGTTCGACGATATTATCGAGCCACATCTATTCAGAACTGATAATTCTTTTTGACGTTCGCCAAGTTGTTCACGGAGATATTCTTTTTCCATTCCCGGAGCCAGTCGGGCGGTAATACCATTCAGCAACTTTATTTCTTCGGAAGTATAGCTGCCTGAGTCTCTGCCTTTAAGCAAGAGGATACCGATTAACCTGCCATTACTTATCAGAGGTAGTATGATATCAATTTCTCCAGGACCAATATCTCCATTTTCTTCGGAAAGCAGTTCTCCTATAATCTGTCCGGTTGCAGGATCGTCCCGGATGATAGTTTGCCCTATTCCAATTAATTTCTCAATTGCGGGATTTTGTGTGTAAACGCTAATACCAGCCAGTTTATTATTCTTCGCCACAGGTTTACACGAGACAACATGAAGCTTTTCGCCGGTATCGTCGGGCAGCAGCAAACACGCATTCCTGCTCTCCAGGTGGTCTGTGACCAGGGACACGAAAGCATTGGCCTGTTCGTTCAGTCCAAAGAGATTATTTATCTCAAGAGCTACTTCAGAAATTTTCTCGACATTCATGTTAGCTATACAGTGTTACCCAACTGCCTGGCGGATACCGGTAAAGACAGCGTGATTACCCTCTCTTGTAATATTTATCTGACAAAACTCCCGGTACCGATAAGCTTATAAATCTCGTCTTGATCATTACAGAAGGCAAGCACTGATTCTCGAGTGATGGTACCACTTTTATAAAGCTGTACCAGGGCATGGTCGAATAAAATCATTCCCTGACGAGAATTTGTCAGTATCGTGTTGGGGAGTTGGAATATCTTACCATCTCTGATATTACTTCTTACCGCAGCGTTTGCCAGCATAATCTCGACTGCCGGTACTCTGCCGCTGCCGTCCGCAGTGGGAATAAGCGCCTGACACAGGATGCCGTTAATAAGAGACGCCAATCGTGATTGTACATTTGGACGTTCGTAAGGAGGAAACATGTCGATAACACGCTCAATAGCTTGAGATGCACTCGGAGCGTGACCAGTAGTGAGAATCAGGTGTCCGGTTTCAGCAATGGTTATCGCTGCGGCAGCGGTATCCTGGTCTCTCATTTCACCTACGAGGATAACATCCGGGTCCTGCCTTAATACGTGCCGAAGCGCCTCGGCAAACGATCTCGTGTCGCTTCCCAATTCTCTTTGAGTAATGGTACATTTATCATTTTTATAGACAAACTCTATCGGGTCCTCAATTGTTATTACTCTGCGGTTATTGTTACTGTTGAGGTAATTTATCATTGAACTAAGGGTCATGGACTTACCACTACCGGTAGGTCCGCTGATAATCACCATACCTCGAGGTCTTGTAACCAGGTGTTTACAGATTTCAGGTAGCCCCAGCTCTTCGATGGAAGGTATTGATGACGGTAATAATCGCATAACCAGACTGGTAGAACCGCGCTGCTTGGCTGCATTACACCTGATTCTTCCAACACCGCGTACCCCGAAACCGATATCAAGCTCATAATTTCTGTCGAAAGCAGCTCTTTGTTCCTCAGTTGCAACCTGATTTAAGCAGTTATCTATATCCGTGGCTGTAAGCAGCGGTATTGATTCCACCGCTTCCATAAACCCGTTGATCCTCAGTAATAAAGGCTCATCAGCAACTAAATGCATATCAGAGGCGCCTTTTTCTGCTGCCAGGCGGACCATGTCTAGAATATCCATTAAATTATTCTCCCGTGCTTCCCGTTTCACCGATCTT
>CAZBQL010000053.1:0-5969 GCA_964493985.1 uncultured Dehalococcoidales bacterium | reverse complement strand
CCTGGAAGCTTCTAACTGGTTCGTTTGAAGAAGTGCATTAGTGGACGCCAGACTATCCTGTTTGTTCTTAATGCCGGCAGACGTACTTTGAATCATAATCATCAGGGCTGCAAGGACAACTAAAGCAAAAACAACACCCAGCATCTTCAAAATATTGTAAGTTGAAATTTGTTGCGGTCTGTATATAGCCGGCAGATTATTCAAATTTACCAGAGAATTACCGGAATTTTTACCTGATGCCATCGTCTGCTGAAGCAAACTGATGTTAGCCATGTATACGGATGAGTCGAAACCTTCAGGAGTTTCAATCGGTGAAGGAATCAGTATCACCTTACGCTGGGTTTCTTCTGACAGCATACGACTAAATTCAGATTCATCACCGAGTTGTCCGGACAAATATACGGGAACATTGTTTTCAATCGGGGTTTCAGGATTATTGGTATTATAAAATGTTATCGTTCTATCCAGTTCATCTTTGATGATAGGAAGTTTTTCCTCCCAGGACATACTGTCACCGGGAAAAGGAATTGATCGTATCGGCTGGGGTATTCCGTACATCATAACAACAATATCGAAATCCGTTCCCTGAACATCGACTAAAATAGCGGTTTCTTCCTGGGTCATCCTGGCAAGGAGAAGAGGTTTCATATCCATAAAAACAGGATTCAAGTCGGCCTGGGCCATCACTTTCATCAGTGGATCGACGATACCTCTCGGAATAGCCGTAAGAAATACATTGGTTTTATCTTCGGGACCCGGTATCGTTTGCCAGGAAAGGTAAAGTTCTTCAAGAGGGATCGGAAGCAGTCTTGCTGCTTCACGCCTGACTGCTTCATCCAGTATTTCCTGCGGAAGTTTCGGAAGAAGCACCGGCCTTGTTAGACATCTGATACCATTGATAGCAAGGAACACCTTCCTTGCCTTAACCGACTGAATACCGAGTAACTGTTTTAATTTTTCAGATACGGCCTCTTCTTCAACGATGGAATTGTTCTCGATCAGCCCCGGCTCAAGCTGCATTTCAGCCCATTCCAGGATCTGCTTGCCGTCACTTACCATCGTCCGCAGAATGGTATCAGATACGTATATTGTAACAATTTGGTTTGCCATAATTACTAATCCTGATAATTATAAATCAGCAACGAAATGGTTGCCGTTGGTTTAACTCCGGTACTGGCATCCGGGATGTTCATGTTTACCGACTTTATCGTTCCCGTAGTGAGAGCAGTATTCAACTGTGTTACGAAATTGACAATATCCTCGACATTACCTTCTATGATTGCTTCCAGTGGTACAACGTTACATGGTATGTCTTCCAGTACTTCTGAAAATGCACTCGTCGAGGAGAGGTCTACTACCTCAACGTAGTTCGTATCCGCAACTTTGAACACTATAGTGCTGGCGGCAACGTTGGCAATCTCCTGGGACATCATATTCCTTATAGTGTCCGTCTGTGAGGTAATCTGGGCGAGCTGGTCTTCAAGTTCACTTATTTGAGCGGATAACCTGTCTGTGTCTGTCCTCTCGAGATTAGCCTCGGCTAACGTCAGTTCTTCGTCAACCTTACTTTGTTCTCCGAGTTTTCCGAACAACATATAGCCGAAAGTCGCTAAAGCGATGACATATACACCAATACCGATATATTTGAGTAACTTTTTATTTACGTTCAATTAATTTATCCCTCAAGCTATTTATACTCTGGAATCTGCCATGCCTGCTTATTCCTCGACCGCATTTAACCGAATCCTTCATACATCTTAGTCATCGCTGACATCAGGGTTACGGCTATCAGACCCACAACACCACCGATAACCGCCGTCATTGCCGGCTGAATGAGGCTGATTAAAGATTTCATCCTGTCTTCTGCTTCAGTTTCAAAACTGTTAGCCACAGCAACAAGAGTTTTATCAAGACTGCCAGATTCTTCTCCAACCTTGGTCATCTGTACCAGCATTGGTAAAAACATCTTGTTTTTCGCCATCGGAGCTGATACTCCTTCTCCCTTAACCATACCCTCGTGAACTTCCATCAGAGCGTCAGCTATCACTTTGTTTCCGCTACTCCTGGAAGCCAGTAATATAATCTCGGGAAGCGGTAGTCCGGAGTTAAACAATAAGGCCATACTTCTGCAAAAACGGGCAAGCTCGCTCAGGTGCTTGACACGCCCTACCAGGGGAATCTTTAGCAGGAGTTTATCGCGATTATACCTGCCGCGTGGAGTCCTGATGTATGCCCAGACAGCAACAAAGGCGATCAATACACCGATAACTATCATTAATATATTCTCTTTTAATACCACTCCGAGGTCAATTAGAAATTTTGCTGCACCGGGAAGCTCTACGCCCATGGAGTCAAACATTTTACTAAAAGAAGGTAGAATAAACATAATCATCAGGAGTATTACCAGGAATGCTATCGTACCGGTAATGCACGGCATCATCAGAGCTCCCTTTGTCTGCTTGGCAGTAGCTATTGATTTTTCCATATAGTCGGCTACTTGCCTTAACACTATTTCCAGGTCGCCGCTCTGTTCACCGACGGCTATCATCTTACAGTAAACATCCGGGAATATTTTTGGGTATTTCTCAAGACCTTCCGAAAGCTGACTACCCTCACGGACATCACTTACTATTCCAGCCAGTACTTTCCTTAACCTGGCGCTGGACACCTGCTGCTGTAGCAGATCAAGAGAAGCTGCGATATCGGTGCCTGACTCGAGAAGCATAGCTAGCTGCCTGAATAACAGTATTACATCCGCCGGTTTAACCTGAGAAAACTGGTCGGTTAAAAAGTCAGCAGTAAAGAACGGAGAATATGGCTTGAGAGTAATCGCATTATATCCGGCATAGTCAAGCAGGTCATTGGCAGCCTGGTCTCCATCAGCCGTTAATTTGCCTTTGACCACTTCACCTTTTGCATTGTAAGCTACATATTGATAAATCATTATTATATTTCCTCTGATTTACTGCAAAGAAAGACTCCGAATATATTACTAATCACTGACATACGCATTACGCAGCACCTCGCCCGGGGTGGTGATATTATGCTTCACCTTCATCATTCCGTCCTTTATCAGCGGGACCATACCTTCCTGTATCGCGCTACGCCGTATTTGATCTGCATTAGCACCCTCGAGAATCATCGACCGAATATGATCACTAATATTCATTATTTCGAAAAATCCGATTCTACCCTGATAACCGGTATTGGTGCAGGATTTACATCCCTTTCCTGTCAAAAAGTGTGTTTTCTCTTCACCGGTCTCTTTTGTATAAGCATGTTGTTCAACTACCGGGGCTTCAGTCATCTCAGAGCAATTTGGGCATACCCGTCTTCCCATCCTCTGAGCTACTACGCCGATAAGTGCGGATGCAATAAGGAATGGTTCGATATCCAGATCAAGTAGACGCGAAATAACACCCACCGCATCATTGGCATGAATAGACGAGAGGACCAGGTGACCGGTAAGAGCAGATTGCACAGCAATATTTGCAGTCTCTGCATCACGTATCTCTCCGACAAGGATAACATCCGGGTCAAGCCGGAGTATGGACCTCAGACCCGAAGCGAAGGTAAGTCCGGCCCGCGGATTAACCTGTATCTGATTGATGTTCTTGAACCTGTATTCAACGGGATCTTCGATAGTCAATATATTCCTTCCGGTACGGTCAAGATTGTTAAGAGATGCATAAAGCGTGGTTGTTTTCCCCGCTCCGGTGGGTCCGGTAACAAGTATCATCCCATAAGGGACCTTGAGCATTTCCTCGAATCTTTCGTAACTCTGCCTGAGGAATCCCAGTTGAGGGAGCTTCATTACCGCCTTAGATTTATCAAGAAGACGGAGAGCCGCCATCTCACCATGCACATTGGGAATAGTACCGACACGTATATCGATTGCCGCACGGTCTTTTGGCTTGACCGACAGCTGTCCGTCCTGCGGACGGTGATGATCGGCTATATTCATTTTTGCTAATATTTTAATACGCGATATCAGAGGGACCGCTATCTGTAAAGGAAGGATATGCCTTTCGTGAAGTGTTCCGTCAATACGATATCGTATTCTCAGACTATCTTCCTCAGGCTGAATATGAATATCTGACGCACGGGCTTTTATAGCTTCATCGATGATAAGGGTAAGGGCTTTGGCTATCGGAGCATCGACGGTTGTGTCCGGCGCAAGTTCTTCAATAGTGGTTTCACCATTAGCCGAAGAAAGGAGAGAAAGGTGTTTTTCAAGTTCTCCATATGAGGTCTGATAATGAAAATCTATCGCCGCCAGAACGTCATCCGGTGTAGCTGCAACCGTCTCTATGCGCATTTTTGTCCGGCTTTCCACTGCCTCGAGAGCGTGGATATCGGTTATATTCGCCATAGCAATCTTCAGAGCGTTCCCTTTTATTTCCAAAGGGATAACGTTATACGTTCTCGCTATAGTCTCCGGTACTAAATTTAGCGCTTCACGTGAGATCGCATCTCGTTTTAGTACGATTTTCTCCATATTGAGAGCGGTATCTGCCATACCTTTTAAAAACCTCCGGCCAAACTCGTTAACGTAAGATTATCTTCCAATCAACCTTATAGGATCACTCTTACACTGCAACTATAATAAATGCTTTTTCCTTTTCCTCCTGTTTCCCTTTTTATTTTTATCCAATTCAGATTCAGTAATGACAGTTCCGTAAATCTTCCCACTTAAATATATAAAACCGGTAAGTCACTAAACAGGCCCTTAAGGTCCGTATGCAGGTCAGAGAAGTCCAAATACGATGATATGATTTTGCATTGTTTTTTCAATAAACATAAACGCTATCATAACCGAAATTTATATTACGAATGATATAATAATCTTGAAACCAGTAGAAATCATAATTAATTCAACCCTGACCAAAAACAATTTTACCATAAGGTTATATTGATAGTGAGGTAACCAAATGGCTAATTAATACCGTACTTATGTATCCAATACACAAATATTCCATATATTCGGATATGATTGGAATATAAAAAAACATCCTGTTCAAGGTCCAAAACTAAATTATTTTCATTATTTGCTTAGTACTTTTATGATTGGGAATCCGGGAGATAAAAAATATGGAAAGGCTGCTCAAAGGAGCCAACAAACTGGGACTGTCGCTAAGCAATGACCAGGTCAGGCAGTTCGAAGAATACTACCGTGAAATGATGGACTGGAACCGGCGTATTAACCTTACGGCGATCACCGGTTACGAAGAAGTGCAGGTAAGGCATTTCCTTGATTCACTCACCATCTTATCCGTACTTGATATTTCCCGGCTGCACGAACACCTGAATATACTCGATGTAGGCGCCGGGGCCGGACTGCCGGGAATTCCATTAAAGATAGCTGTTCCCGAAATAAAGCTGACCCTGGTGGAAGCCACCGGTAAAAAGGCCAGGTTCCTGGATCATGTTGTCAGTGTACTCGACCTGAAAAATGTGGAAGTCGTCACGGGACGCGCTGAAGTACTGGCGCACAACATTGATTACCGGGCAAAGTTCAATTTCGTAATATCAAGGGCCGTAGCTTCGCTGGCAACCCTTGCAGAACTGACACTGCCCTTCTGTCCGACCGGGGGTACGGTGATAGCTCCCAAGAAAGGTGATGTCGGCAAGGAAGTAGAGGAAGCATTAAAAGCGATCGATACCCTCGGCGGAAGCCTTCGCGAGGTAAGGATGGTAGAACTGGACGACCTTATCGATGACCGGTACCTAGTAATAATCGACAAGGTCTCACCGACTCCGGACAAGTACCCCCGCCGGCCGGGCATTCCCGAGAAGAGACCGATCAAGTGAGTGAAGGGTAAACGGAATGGTGGAGAGAATACGCACGGGATAATAAAATGAGGTTGCTTGCTTTTAGTCACGGTTTATCGTAAAATCCTGCTGTAGCTGCAGGTGCGGGAGTAGCTCAGTGGTAGAGCATCTGCTTCCCAAGCAGAGGGTCGCGAGTT
>CAZBQL010000052.1:17191-21679 GCA_964493985.1 uncultured Dehalococcoidales bacterium | reverse complement strand
TTACCTGCCTCTTTTTTACCGATGAGGTTTATCCCCGGCAGTTGTCCATGAACGCCTGTTTATCCTCGGCTTTTTCGTAAGCCATCATGATCTCGGTTAGTTTCATCAATTCTTTCTCAAGCGTAGCTACCGCTTCACTGCCTGCGTTTTCAGTCCTTTTCTCTTCAAGCTCTATTTGTGTTTTGTGGATCTTCTGAAGAAGCTCTACTTCGTTCATTATTAACTCCTTTTATTCCTGATTGTTTTCACAGAATATATCATACTGCATTCTATATATAAAAATCTATATCTATAAGTATAAAGTATTTGGGGTCCACTTATTTTTGAAAAAAATAACCGAAAAAATATATTGACAAAAAATAACATGCGTATTAGAATGAAATTAGCAAACGATAGGTTAGATTGCTAATTTCATCGAATTGCTATTTTTTTACTGGATACCATTAGCAAACAAGGAAAGAGATTGCTAAAACGAGACTGAAACGGAGGGTATTGGAAGCATGGGAACATCGAATGATTCTCGAAAATGCCCGAAATGCGGCGGAAGGTTATTCCTCTATGACGGATTCGATGGATGGTATGAACAATGCCTGCAGTGTTCTTTTATTCTTTACCTGGATACAGTATATGACAATTCGTTGAAGGTCGACCCGGAAAGAACTTCTGAGATTAGTCAAAGTACGATGCCCATAACGTAAATGATGTATCTTTGGAGGTGAGGTTATGAAGGAATCGTGACATCGGTAAGAAATATTAAAGGTAAATATACAAAAGTAGAAAATAAAAAATATTTGGAGGATGTGGAAGAAATGGTATTACAGAGATGGGACCCTTTCAGGGATTTGAGACAGATGGAAGACACGATGAACAGGCTGTGGCGTGGCATCGGCGGCACGCAGGGTTACCAGGAGGGCGCCGAAGACTGGAACATACTGATGGATGTAATTCAGAAAAAGGATGAGATCGATGTGAAAGCATCCGTACCCGGGGTAAATCCTGAAGATATCGATGTTACCGTAGAGGATGGCGTTCTCACGATCAGAGCCGAGAGGAAAGTGGAAACTGAAACTGAGGATGAGAAATATCTTATTCGGGAACGTGCTTCAGGTTCATTCTACCGGGCGCTGCGGCTTCCTGACACTGTAGACGCCGAGAAAATAGAGAGTCATTACGAGAATGGTGTCCTGACGGTCGTGATGCCCAAGGCCGAAGAGAAAAAGAAGAAGCAGATCCAGGTTAAGGTAAGTGGCGGAAAAAAGGCGATAGAAGGGAAGAAATAATCCGGAGTTCTGTTTCTCTTAAATAGAAGAGGGTCACGAGATATTCGTGACCCTCTTTGCATTTGTTATGTTGAAACGAATTACCGCCAGTTATCGATGAGGTACGGCTGGCCGTGACCGCCGCCGAACCGGTGGCAGGTTTCCTCGTCGCCGCCGCAGACCAGGATAAGGTTGGCTCTCGGCGAATCGCCGCCTGCCGGAACCATGTAGTCATCATCCAGTTCAAGCCATGGCTTGCCGGAAGTCCTTTCAATCGATCTCCAGCCATTGGTAGCGAAGTCCGGTGCGCCGCGCATCCTGTACTCTTTAACCGGTTCGAAACTCTTCTTCCAGATGTATTCGGCTACAGATTCCTTGGTCTTGAAACCGATATCGACCAGGTGCTGGGCCATTTCCGGTATCATCATCAGGGTGATACCGCCTTCCCTGTCCGCCCAGAGTCCTACAGCCAGGTAATCGAGCCAGTTGTGAGGACCGGGTACGCCTTTCACACCGAGATATCGTGCCATGGCGCCGTGCCCGTCTTTCTGGAGGGCGCGGTAAACACCGGGCATGAAGTGCTGGCCGATGCCGAACGAACCCGGGTGAGTAACCATGAGAACACTCTCTTCTTTCTTATATCCGAGTTCTTCGTTGAGTCCCATCCATTCCTTAGGGAGACCGCCGGCGTACTCAGCAATACAGAAACCGGTGTTAACTGCCGGATTGTCTCCCCAGTTGCTGGTTACGGTAATCCCGGGAACTGCGCCGCCAAGATTACGCCACATCAGCTTGGAAGCCCTGCCGATTGTAATATTGGCAGGGTTACCGGGTCCTAAAAGGCCGAAGCCGAAGTTCATGCCGATTTCTCGGGCAATCGGTCCGCTGACGATAAAGCCCTGACCGTTACGGCCATCGCCGGTCCCGGAGGAAGCCTCGGCTATTGCCAGGACTACCGGCAGAAATTCGGGCTTGCAGCCTGCCATAACAGCATTGACCGCGACCTGTTCCACGGTGGCTATCCTTCGGGTGGGCATATACCGGATAGGTTCGCCTTTATGGATAATCGGGTCGTTACCGATTGCCTCCGGTGCAGCTCTTACCGGAATGTCGGCCTGGAGGTTGATTATCTCATTAGGTGCGTGGCTGGTGCCCTTGAGCATCGCTTCGACACGCTCTTCGGTCGGCACCACGATCGGCAGACCATCGGTATATCTGGCGTAAGGAGCGCCCTGGTAGGCGTTCATTTCTGCCTGCATGTAGAATTCTTCCGCCTCTTCCAGGGTCCCTTCGAACAGGACTCTGGGTTCATCAGGTCGCCACATCCCGCTGACCTGGCGTTCTTCATCGGTTAAAGGCCGGGTAATTCCGTCGAACATCTCGTCAAGGAACCTCTCCACGTCCTCGGTGCCGCGCATGATACGATGAGCGTGCATGTATCTCAGCTTGGGGACACCGAGTACCCGGGCTTCACTCTCGACAAAACCGTCCTGGTCGAAGAAATCGATCAGTATCGTTGGTATACCGGCTTTTTCAAGCTCTATCAGGTAAGGCAACTGCCTTCTGACGGCATTATGTCACCAGCAGACCCCGAGAATCGCGGCGTCGACTGTCTTCCTTTCTTCTTCACTCATCCTGACCGGGTCGATACCATTGGTCTTCTTGATAAGCCAGTTAACCTGCGGATATTCCGCAACCAGTTTTCTTTCCAGACGGATGGTGATATCAGGCTCTCCGCAGATGTTCAGGTGGATAGTCTTTCCGTCGATTTTATCGATCCGTTCGGCCAGCGGGAACTGCTGGGCCGGCATCTGTATACCTGTAGGATTCAGGCATTTGTAAATTTTCCCTGCCATATAGATACTCCTTTTTATTGATAGCATAATATAAAACAACACAGGAAAGAATTGCAAATGAAATGCAAGGTGTGAGGTATATATAAGATTTGCGCGATAAATGGTGTTATTTCACTCGTAATGGTTGTCACCACTGTGAATGTAGTAATCTGTTGTCGAACATATGGATTCCCGCCTTCGTGGGAATGACACTTAGCCTGGGTTATTGGAGACTCGTTTCTGAGCTGGTGTCGGTTCTGGTGTATGTTGAACATAATCTTGTTTCTGAGCTTATCAAAATTCGGGTAAAGTCGATAAAAATAATAATTATTATAATATTTTCATTGGACGTTTATATACCAGATTCAGTATAATACATGCAGGAAGGAGACATAATTGACCAGCGCGCATTCTCTCGAATGGGTCCGAAAAGATTTTCCATCATTAAAAAACCTTCAGAACGGGAACCCGCCCGTCTATTTCGATAACGCCTGCAACACGCTTGTGCCAGGTCGGGTGATAGAAGCGTTTAACGAGTATTACAATAATTTTCCAGCTTGCGGTGAAGGCAGAAGCAGGCACTGGTTTGCCCAGGAAGTAACCGATCGCATCGACGGTAATCCCGACAGGGGAATGAAAGGATCGCGGCATATTATAAAAGATTTTATTAACGCAGATTCTCATAAGGAAATCATTTTTACCCTGAATTCCAGTCACGGGGTGAATATAGTGGCGCTTGGGACACAGTTCAAACCCGGTGATGTTGTCCTCCATACCGATAAAGAACATAATTCGAACCTGATCCCCTGGCTTCGTTTACAGAAGAAGGGGATTATCAAGACAATTCCGATTGACTCGACCGAAGACGGCGAGATCGACCTGGACATATTCGAGGATAAACTTAAGAATAACCGGGTCAGGCTGGTCAGCATGGGATACACGTCGAACCTCACCGGTTATACTCTTCCCGCGAAAGAGATTGTAGGTTTAGCTCATCAGTATGGCGCGAAAGTCCTGCTGGACGGAGCACAGACAGTACCTCACCAGGTAGTCGATGTTAAGGACCTGGATGTGGATTTCCTGGTATTTTCCTTGCACAAGATGTGCGGGCCGAGAGGTGTCGGCGTGTTTTATGGGAAGGCTGAATACCTGGGTAAGGAAGTCCTGGAAGAGAATGAGACGGAAGACGTGGTATTACCGACCATGCTTGGCGGCGATACTATCATCGACACTACTTATGAAGAATATAATCTCCTTATGCCTCCTGAAAGGTTTGAAGTCGGGTTGCAGGACTATCCCGGTCAGATAGCGGCCGGTGCGGCGATCGAATACCTGCTGGGAGTAGGCATGGATAATATCAGGGCACAGGAAAAACTGCTTAACACGTACCTTTC
>CAZBQL010000052.1:0-17091 GCA_964493985.1 uncultured Dehalococcoidales bacterium | reverse complement strand
ATGATGTACAGGGCATCTTTTTACTTTTATAATACTATTGAAGAGTGCGATATTTTCCTGGAAACCCTTGAAGAGGTTTTCAGGGAACGTTTCTATATCTAACATTGCGATGTTTTCATGGAGTATAGCAGATAATGGATGAAATTGTTGCCGAAAAATACAAGGAACTGATGAGAGAAGGCTTTAAGAACGCCGGCTCTTTTGAAAATCCAAGCTACTTTATTGATTCAAAAGCGGAGGGTATACACATCTGCGGTAAAGGCGAGAGTGATTATATTAACGTGTATGTCAAGATCAAAGACGGGATTATCGATGATATACGGTATTTATGCAGTTGCGATCCTACCGCTAACGTCGTGATAGAAGCCCTTTGTGAACTGGTGAGAGGTCTCACCATCGAAGAGGCCAGAAATATCCCGAAAGAGAAATTCTACGAGTGGATCGGCAGCGAAGGCGGTGGGGTCAGGCGTAAGGTATGGGGGACCATAGAACTGATAAACCGTGTATTCAACCGCACCGCGAATTATGCCTCTCCCGAATAGTCAGTTTCTTTCCAGTTATTCACCCCTTATATATCTCGTGTAAGCTTCGTAGACCTTTGACTCATCGAGATTTTCCATCAGTCTGGCCACCGGTATTTCGGCGCCGAGTTGTTCCGCCATTTCGATGGCCAGTACCTGGTCTTTATTAATGAATTTGGGTGGCGGAGAACCATCGGTGATTGATGGTGGGGGCGGCATTCTCCTCACTCCGGATTCAAGCCTGGCTCTCATGCTGTTTGCCATCCAGCTTCCGCCGGTGCCTTCTTCCATCACGTCCAGCATCATCTTCATATCAAGGCCTGCCTTCAATCCGACATTCAGGCATTCATGGATTACCGTGCCCATATTGAAAGCAACCATGTTGTTTACCAGCTTATAGGCCTGCCCGTTTCCTATCTTTCCCGCCCTGAACACCATTCTGCCCATTGCTTCAAACACGGGCCAGCATGTATCGATCACATCATCGTCGCCGCTTACCATCAGCGTAAACTGGCCGATTTCATTGGTTGGAATATTCTTGGTAACGCCTATGTCCATCACCCTGATACCTTTTTCTTTGCCTTTTTCATACAGTTCACGCGGGTAGTAGGGACCGATAGTGCTGGACAGTATGATTATGCTCCCTTCCTTTGCTCCTTCCCAGAGTCCGTCTTTACCAAAAACAACTTCCTCGGTCTGGGGGATGTCCCGGACCATGCTGATCACAGCGTCACTTATTTCCATCACCTCACGGCAGGAACCCGCGGCTGTAGCCCCTTCGGCTACTACCTTGTCAACGGCTTCTTTGTTAAGGTCATATACCGTCAGAGGTATACCGGATTTCAATATACTTCTCGCCATCACGTTTCCGATGTCCCCTACTCCAACGAATCCCATTTTTAAAGTCATTACACAGATCCTTTCTTAATCATTGTGTATTATTGGAGAGATTGAGAGTCCTGATATTTCAGGACTCTCAAGTAATATGACTTGATATTAACAACGATTAATTATATACGCCGTATTCCTTAGTATAGTCGATCATCGCATGAAGGTTTTCCGGTTTGGCGAAATCAGGAACAACCCTGGGGCACATGACGTATCCGCCGTCTTTGCCGACGTAATCTATCAGCTCCTTAACATGGGCTTTCACTTCATCGACGGTACCGGCCGTAAGCAATGAACCGGGGAAGTTCCCCCTGATACACATGTGGCCTTTCAGAATATCTTTAGCCCTGAAAATGTCCGTGGAGTCCAGATGTGCCATGATCTTACCTTTTGGTAACTCAAGCAGGTATTCAAGGCGGGTAGTCCAGTTCCCCTCGAAAAATATACAGGGAATGATGCCTTTATCGATAGCGGCGAGGATAATTTTCTTCAGTCCGGGCCAGTAAAATTCCTCGAACTGCTTGTGAGACATGAACCCATCAGAACCCCTGTGGGTGGCCATAAAGCTTCTCTTGTGGTGTTCGCGGTACGGCATTGCTTCGATTCGTTTCAGGCTTCTCTCCAGGAAATAGTCAATGAGCTCGTGAAGTTTGTCGGGCTGGCGGTACATGTCCATCATCGTCCCCGGCATTCCTCTGAAGCCGTTCATAACCTGGTCATAAGGTGAGCCACCGGCGCCCATTCCGCCTACGGGGAAACCCAGTTCTTCCACGGCGGCGTTCATATTCGGTATGGTTTTTCTCCATTCGGCAATTTCGCGGCCGACCTCCTGCAGCGTTGCTATAGAAGCAGCCAGGTCAGGCCTGGCCAATGCTTCGGCAATCATCATTGCGCCCATCTGTCCTCTGGCTGCATCCGAAAGGTCCGGGAAATTTGACCAGGCTTCCATGGAACCGACGGTCCTCGGCATCAAATACCGGAGCGTGAAGTTCGTAGCGTCTTTCATTACCAGGTCATACTCATCCGCCATCATGAATTCGCCTTCGATTGCCTGGTTGCCGGTGTTTTCGGGGACTCCGTGTCCTGGCCACTTCTGTGTCTTCGGGTCGAGTTTCTCAAGAGCTTTACCCGGCTGCAGTCCCTGGATGTAAAAAAGGGAATCGGGTTGAAAGTCTACCACTGTCTTCGTTACTGCTCTAAGCCACTTCTGCGGCTCATAATAGACAATGGAGAAAGGCTGGTTGGTATACTTCGCCGGAAAATAGCCGAAGGACATGTCGATCGGAACACGATCCGGTATCTTCAATTCGATTGTATCGGCAAGTCTTTGATCTCTTTCCTTATATAGTTCTTCCGGTGATTTTTCTGCCATATACTACCTCCACATGCACATAATATTAGCTAACTTTACTAAAGGCGGTAACATCCGTCAAATGGACGCTTTTATCTGTAAACACCGTATTCTTTCGTGAAATCAACCATTGTTTTTATATTCTCAGGCTTCGCCTTGTCGATGGAACTCCCGGCTGTCAGGATATATCCGCCATCCTTACCGATATCATCTATCAATTTCTTACAGCAGTTCTTTACGTCATCCGGCGTACCTGTCTGTAACAGTGAAGCCGGGACATTTCCCATTATTGCCGTATGACCTTTAAGAATCTCCTTGGCTTTGTATATATCCGTCAGGTCGAGTCTGGCGACACTTTTCCCTGCCGGCAGTTCCAGGAGGAACTGGATTCTTGTTGTCCAGTCGCCTTCGCAGAATATCAGGGGTGTCAGTCCGGCGTCTATCACTGCAAGGAGGACCTTTTTAAGACCAGGCCAGTAGAATTTTTCAAACTGCTTTACGGACATGAAACCATCCGAGCCGCGGTGCATCCCCATAAACAGCAACTGAGGACAATCTTCATTTTTTTCTACTGTCGGGATTCCTCTTTTAATCCTGTCTTCAAGTACTCTGTCACAGGCTTCCAGCAGCTTATCGGGCTGGCGGAACATATCCTTCATCGCGCCGTGCATTCCTCTAAGGAAATCGGAGATCGAGTCAAAAGGAGCTTGCGCCGTACCCGGGTAGAATCTTGGGTACCCCAGTTTGTCTATCTCTTCACCGAATGACTGCATTTTATCACGCCATTTCAATTGTATCTGTCCGATTTCCTGGAGTCTTTTTACAGAATCGGCGACCTCCGAGTCTGCGAGTGCTTCTGCCAGGGAAAGTGCTCCGCGGAAGCTGAAACCCAGCGAAGAAAGCTGCGGAAGCTTGCTGAAAGCTTCCATTGCCCCGCAGATACGGGGAAGATGCTTACGCACTATGAAATCGGACATATCCTCGAGAAAGTCATCGTATTCATCAGCTTTCATATTCTCGAGTTCCAGGTACTGGTGCGAGTCATTTGGAGAAACCCCATGTCCCGGCCACCTGAGTGGTCTGGGCTCTAACAATTCAAGGGCTTCACCGGGTGAAAACGCAGTTACGTGTACAAGGTCGGGATCGAAATCTGTTATTGTCTTGATATTAGCTTTAAGCCAGTTATCATAATCGTAAAATGCAGCTTCGTATGTTAGTCCTGTGTACCAGGCAGGGAAGTAACTTAACTCCAGCATTACCGGTACCCGGTCCGGTACCTGGAGCCTGACGGCATCGCCAAGTCTCTTTCCTTTTTCCCTGTACCTCTGCTCGGGAGTTATATTCATGTGACCTTTCCTTATTATTATGTTAAGTATTGTATCGTCCTGGACTATCGCGGTCTTCCCTCGAGGGATGCCGCTTCCTGCCGCTGTGTGCTGGGATCGAACGGGCTGCAGGATACTACCACGAACACACAAGGTCGTTTCACGTTTTTCCAGGTCATTGGAAAATGTGCCAGTCCAGCCGGGACGAAAATACAGGCAGAGGTATTTATCTCTATCTTCTCCAGTTCATCGCCTTCACCGAGCCAGAATTCCACGTTCGCTCCAAGGTCTTCGATGTCGTTCGGATTCGTTCCCATGAACAGGAACATTTCATCGAAATCGTCATGCTTATGTGGGGCAAGACCGCCGCCGGTACCGGTACCCACCGTAAAATCTCCTGAGATGATCCCTGATTCCAGGCCCGTCACTGCGCTCGGAATTATTTCTTTTCCAACCCAAACCAGCGGTCCGGTATCTACCTTTCCTTCAAGGTCGTATTTGTCCGGTATCTCAAGATGTCCTCCCTGTCCGATGATAGCCGGTTTTCTGATCACATATTGTGAATATCTGGATTCTGCCATGACTGGACCCTCCTTTCTCAGTATGCTAAACAGAATATACCGGATGAACTTCATCCGGCCAGGTTATTATGATACCAGAAACCGGCGTGTATAGATACTTTCGGGATTGCCACATTCAGCCAAAACCGGGGATTTTTCAAACACTGGTTGAACTGTGTTACTCAAGTCATTATGATTAGTGAAGCCTTTTAAGAGTATGAAGGAATGAATTCATCAGTGAAAGGAGTTTCCAAATGGCCGAAATGAAGTATGCAAAAAACATTGTCACTGACACAAGGGAATATACCGCTGAAGAAATGGCCAAGATAGAAGAAATGCGGGAGAAAAGCCCGATCGAGTCGACCGTGGAAGGACTGCGGCTGCTCTGGATGGATGATGAAAAGGTGGAAGGGGCGGAATTTTACATGGAGTGTCTCTGGTTGTGGGAAGGAGTGACCACGTCCGGCACTACCGAAGAACCTCATCACCACGATTTCACCGAGGTTATCGGGTTTATCAGTACCGACCAGGATAATCCCGGCGAACTGGACGCCAGGATGGAGATCATCCTCGGAGATGAGACGCACTTCCTGACAAAAAGCTGCCTTGTCCATGTACCTCCCGGAATGAAACACTGTCCACTCACATTCCGTGAAGTTAACCGGCCGACTTTTTTCTTTACTCTTGCACCGATAAGCCGGTACGGTCGCACTTCAAAGTCTACGCAACTTAAAGAAGGGCAATCTCGAGAGCCATTCTTCCCGCGTCCCGAACCGGATTCTTCCGGAACAAGGTATGGAAAATTTATAATCACCGAACCGAAACCGCACTGGGACCCTAAAAATCCTCCCCCTCCGCCGCCCGGACCTCGAACCGCAAAATCCACCCAGGTTGTCTCCCTGGATGACGAAGCTTCACCAGGTGGGTTCTATGTGGACTTCGTCTGGATATGGAGTGGAGATATGACAATGTCACCTGAAGCTCATGTACATAATTTCGATGAGATGATAGGCATAATCGGTTATTGCGGTAAAGACGATCCGAGGAAAGTGGACGGCGATGTATCCATCGTTCTTGGAGACGAGAAACACACCATCAGCCAGAGTTCCCTTATTTACATACCCAAAGGGCTGGAACACTGCCCTATCGAGTTCAAGAACATTAATCAACCGGTACTTTGCTTCACTATCGGTAATACTCCCATGTGGGAAAAGCAGTAATCAGGTGCCATGCTTATAAGATGAAAGGAAAGAAGATGACAGAAAAGAGAGATGTCGACAAATATATTCTTGCTCCTGAGATAAAACAGTACGGAGACTTGCAGGTATTCGAGTTTCACGGAAAAGAAGCCCGTGGCTATGATTTTGGTGTACAGCTTACCCCGGTAGAGGCGTTGCCTCTGATAAACGAACCACCAAAGGCAGTAGATGCGGACCGCGTTAATATGTATGCAGGCGGAGACCATGAAAAAATCGATGAATTGAATACTGAGATCGAGATATCGATGGGCGAAGAACCGGAGCAATACACAATAGGTTCAGCCGCAATGACCTATGTTCCCAAAGGCGTTCCTTACGGTCACCGTGTTACCGGAAGTACAGACAAAACTTCCTGGGTGCTGACTCTTACCCTCCCGCCAAAATATATACCACCGGAGAAACTTGGCAGTTAGTAATTCCAGGGATTGTAAAGTGACCACACATTAGGGAGAAGAATAATGACGAATAATAAATACGAAAGATATATATTACGGGATGTAAAGAAACCCTGGCCGACATTCGGAGCCATGAACAGCGATTTTCTCGGCGGTAATGAGGAATTTATGAAAGGAATAGAAGGTGCCAGGCCGAACTTTGCTCTTTACTACGTTGTCAGGGCTGGTATGTTCGCCGAACCTCCTCATTCGCACCATGCTGACGAGTACCTGATGTTTCTCGGGACAGACCCGCATGACATGAAAAATCTTGGAGCAACGGTTGAGGTAGCGTTCGGCGAGGAGTGGGAAAAGGCTGAGTTCTCTACATCGACCATGGTCTATTTCCCTAAAGGCCTGCAGCATTGTCCGATACACGTGAAAAAGATGGACAAGCCTTTCTTGTTCGGTCATTTCTGGCCGATGGGTGAAGATCCCGTGCTCGTACCGGCAGAATAAACAGTTAATGGAGATAAAAGAATGGCAGAAAAAAAGTATCAAAAGTATATACTGACAGAACCGGACAAAGATTACCTGGCATCATTGAAAACACCGAAAAGTATCGAATAATCCTCATAAATTAGTCCAGATTTTGGCTGGGAGTGAAAAATCACAGTTTTACTTGACATTCGACTGTAAAAGAGTTACAGTCAAAGTCGTGAGAGTAGTCTGTTGAAAAACAGTGGTTGACGTATATTATCTATTGATTTTGAGAGAATGGTAGTAGTGCGGGTGGGTGCTTAGCCTTCCGTCGTTTCTTTAACAAAATAGTCGTTGATAAATTCATGTGTGTGGAACTGAAATCAATCGTATTTCAGCCCTTTGCCTATTATTAAATCATCCGGACTTGAACCGTGACCAGAATGACCGTTGTGGGAGAATCAGGTTTTCAGGACAGGTCCGTTTCAGGAGGTGGATATAGATTTAAAACAATTGAATAATATTTCAGTTATTGCCAGATAAAAAGTGTCATATCTTTCATAAATCTTCTATGGAAGAGAGTACAAGGAGGAAACGCTTATATGACGAAAAAAATAGTTTGGTTATTAGTGAGCTGCCTTATGGTCATATCACTCCTTATAGCGTCTTGTGGCGAAGAAGAAGCCGGAGGAACGGTAACGACAGAGGACACGGGACAGACGGTAACGGTGGGCGGCGAAGAAGAAGACGCTGGTACCGGTCCGGGCACAGCAACAACAGTTGATAAAGATACGGACAAACCGCAATACGGCGGCAGGCTAACTATATCGACTACTACGTCTCCTACTGTCTGGAATCCTGGTGCCGTTATCGGTCAGGCTGCCGGACAAGCTGCGATTGTTCTCGAGCAGATACTCGGCCGTGACTGGGAAAGAGGTCAGGCGGGGACTGGTGAGTTCAACTTTGTTGGCGGTGTACCCGAATGGGCAGCCGTTGGCGGTAACCTTGCCGAGAGCTGGGAAATTCCCGGTGTTGGCGTATGGGTACTGAACATACGCCAGGGTGTGCATTTCGCCTATGCACCGGAGTTCGAAGCTTCCAAGCTGGTTGGCGGACGTGAGATGACCGCCGAGGATGTTGCTTACAGCATCGAGTACATGAGAGACAATCCGAATTCGGCAAGTATTGCCAGTGAGCCGGACCTGATTAAGAATACTACCGTAGAAAGAACAGGTCCATGGCAGATAACGGTGAGGACACCGGTAAACCCGACCACCGGCTATCTGTGGATAATGGGTGGCGGTGGCGTCCAGTACGTGTGGGCAAAAGAGCACCTTGAGAACTATGCTGAAAGCAACGAATGGTACGATACGGTCGGTACCGGCCCGTTTATCACAGACGATTACGTTACTGATGTCGCAATCAAGTACGTCAGGAACGACAACTACTGGGATGTCAATCCGGTTGGCCCCGGGGAGGGTGACCAGCTGCCCTACATCGATTCGATAAATTACCAGATAATACCTGACAAATCGACAAGGTTTGCGGCTATGCGAACGGGTAAAGTCGACTGGTTGGGTCCGTTCGGCGAATCCCTGTCCCAGGAAGAATACGAACAAATGTTAAAGACGAATCCTGAGATGGAGTCCGCCCAGTTAATTATCGACCCGATGAAGATAACCGGTAGAGTCGACAAGCCGGAAGATCCATACTCGAATCTGAAGGTACGCCAGGCGATGATGCTGGCAATCGACCATCCGTCAATTGTTGCAGACTTCTATGGCGGAAAAGCAGAACTGCTTGACAGCCCGGCGCGTAAGTGGTATCCGAGTATCTATACACCGCTGGATGAGTTTTCACCTGAGGTACAGGAATACTACGGATATAATGTAGAGAAAGCGAAGCAGTTGCTGGCTGAGGCCGGGTATCCTGACGGTTTCAAGATGGAACTGACCATGATTAATGATACGGCTTCTGAGGAAGCTGCAGCGATATCAAAGGAATACCTGGCAGATATTGGCATCGATCTTCAGTTAAGCCCTATAGAACCTGGTTTATTCTTTAATATATTCTGGGGTGGCGATCCGCAAAATTGGATACTATCCAATTTAGCAGGTGGAAACGGCGCATTCTTCGTCCGGTATAGCATGGGCTACTTCCGTGGACCGAACGTATTCAACACGGCTCATGTTGACAATCCGATAGGGAGTGACCCGGTAATCGAGCAAGCTTTCGAGAAACAGGCTGCGTCGGTCATGATTGACTACCCTGAGGCAGATAGAATCACGAAGGAAGCCTATAAGTATTGCGTCGAACAGGCATTCCTCGTTACACTGCCGGCTCCATGGGGATACAGGATCTGGCAGCCCTGGCTGAAGAACTACTACGGTGAAGGAGATATGAAGTTCTGGCTGCAATGGGCATGGATAGACGAGGACCTCAAGAGTGAATTAACAAATTAGTCAAGAGTAAATTCTATATATCGGAATGTAAAGAGACCCCCGATCAGGGGGTCTCTTTTTTGGTTGATAATCGCTCATTTCGACTTGAAATATCGGACAGGAAATACTATCATTCTCTCGTTCTCTGACTTTGTTTGAAATTATAACTTCAGGGATAGTGCATACTATGAAGTCCATGGAGGTTTAGATGAAGCTTAAAGGTAAAGTAGCAGCGGTTACAGGGGGAGGAGCGGGAATAGGTGAAGGAATAGTGAAATGCCTGGCGGAAGAAGGGGCTGATGTCGCCGTAATAGATATTAGCAAGGATAATGCTGAAAAAGTATCTGCAGATGTTGAAGCGGTAGGATGCCGGTCACTGGCGATAATTGCTAACGTAACCGAAAAAGACCAGGCTGACTACGCTTTAAAACGGATGCTGGATACTTTCGGTAGAGTTGATATCCTCGTAAACAACGTTGGTGGTGAATCGAAATATTACTATGAAGAACCGGGCGTAGATTACTCTGAAGAAAAAGAATGGGACGATACTATCAGACTGAATTTAAGAGCGACCATGTTAATGACCAGGACTGTAGCGCCGCTGTTTGTAAATCAAAAAAGCGGGAAGATAGTTAATATTTCCTCCATCGGGGGAAGACCTATGGCTGGAGGTCCACCTGCCAGTGGTGGAATGCCCGGAAGGGAAGCGGCACTTTCACCGATGACAAGTTACGGAGTTGCCAAAGCGGGAGTCATTCAATTTTCACGGCTAATGGCTTTACAGCTTGCACCGTATAATATCAACGTTAATTGTATCTGTCCCGGGGTTTTATATACACCTTTATATGAAAGAAGCGCGCCCAGGCGTATACAGTCGACTCCCGGTGCTGAAGACTTATCCTACAGGGAATATTTTGACAAATACGTAGCTTCACGAGTACCACTTGGACGGGAACAGACTCCGGAAGACATAGGGAGAGCTGTGGTTTTTCTCTCCTCGGAAGAAGCGAAGAATATTACAGGTCAGTCCATCAATGTAGATGGTGGACTAACACCATAAAAATCATGAGAATACAAATGTCGATCAATTAAAAAGTCTCACAGGGGGAAGAGATGGAACAGTATACTGGAGCGGAAGCATTCCTGGAAATCTGTAATGCAAATGGCATTGATAACATATTCTTTAATCCCGGCGGAGAGTTCGCCTCAATAAATGCGGCGGTCCTGAAATACTACGCACTCGGGAGACCTGCACCAAAGTTGAGTGTCTGTTTGCATGAGTCTGTAGCCCTGACAGCCGCCTACGGTCATTACATGGTATCAGGAAAACCGCAGGTAGTCCTGGTGCATAGTGAACTGGGAACACAGCAGGTGGCCGGAGCTCTTCATAACGCTCAATGGGGCAGAATTCCTGTAGTTTTGATGGCTGGAGTTGCTGCTTCTCCGAGCAGAACCAACTGGAAAGGCGAACCGTACTACCAGGGATTGATGACACGTAATTGCGTGAAATGGGATTATGAGATTAAGCCGGACGAAGATATCCATGAAATTCTTCAGACAGCTATTAATACAGCGTTTACTGAACCCAGGGGGCCGGTGTACCTGGCATACCCTCGGGACATCTTAGCAAAGAGAACAGACCGGCGTGAGTTCGACTCTTATAAAGGGACTGTCGAGTCACTTCCACCGGCAAATCCCGACGACCTGGAACTTATAGCTGCCAAACTGCTGACGGCGGAGAATCCGCTTATCGTAGCAGGATATGTTGAACGATACCAGGAATCGGTCGGTAAACTTATCGAACTGGCGGAGACTCTTTGTGCGCCGGTAGTTCCCGGATTAACCCGGATGAATTTTCCTACCAACCATCCATTATGCGCGGGAATGGAGGAAATGGGTGGTGGGACCAGAGGGAATGAACCTTTCACAGAAGCTGATGTTATCCTGGCTATCGATTATGATATGCCTTATGTACCGGCTGAAATATTTCCGAAAGCAGATGCAACCATTCTTCATATCGATATTGACCCGATGACCCAGGGCAGACCCTTGTGGGGTCGTGGTGCCGATATTTTCATGAAAGCTGATTCCAGAGAAGTGATACCTTCCCTGACGGGTATCATTAAAAATAAACTGACACCCGAATTAGAGACCAGACTCCACGAACGCTATAAGATGCTTGAGGAAAAGTATAGAAACCAACGTGAAGAGAATCGAGTATCGGCAAAAAACAAAGCTTCTGAAACACCGATCTCACCTGACTGGGCCGGATTCTGTTTGAATGAGATATTGGACGACGAAACAGTGCTTGTCGACCATTTAATAAGTCAATCGTCATCGATAGCAGCACAGGTAGACAGGACCAAACCGGGGACTCTATGTGCCTGCGCCGGCGGTTCTATTATGTGGGCTCTGGGTGCAGCCCTGGGGGTAAAAACAGCTCTCCCTGATAAAACAGTTGTCAGTGTGATGACCGACGGCGGATTTGTGTGGGGTTGTCCGGTTGCTTCGCTCTGGTCTGCCAATGCACATAAGGTTCCCTTCCTGTCCGTTGTTTTTAATAATCAGTCTTATGGAGCGATTCGAACGATAGTAGAAAGGCTTTCAGAGACTCCAATGTCTGCAGAGATGGGTTATATATCAGGAATCGATATCTCTCCTCCGCCGGATTATGCACTTATAGCCGAGTCTTGCGGCGGCTACGGTAAAATAGTAACCGAGCCGGAGGACGTTCTGCCTGTTCTTAAAGAAGCTCTCCAGGAAGTGAAAAACGGTAGACTGGCTGTAGTTGATATCAGGCTGGAGTTAGGATTATCCGGAGTATTATAGAGAATTTAAAGTTAATATGTGAAAAACATAATTGATAGCAGAAAGTTCCGGTTAATTTGCATAAATCTATTGACAATACTTTAAATAATTATTACACTTTAGCCTAAATTACTCATTACAATTGAATATACCTTAACTATCTCACTTACGCCTGCCAGGACCGGAGGGTGGAACTGAATGATAAGGATAAGGGCACTAAAGCCACAAGGATAGTACGGTGGTTTTTAGTGCCCTTTTTGTTTCCCTGGGATTATACGTGGTATTCATAACTTGCACGCATAAGAATGAAATACAGGTGGTCAGGAAAGAAAAGCTGGCCCTGCCGGGGGAAACCAGGGTGCTGAATGTAGGCAGCTCATATCAGCTTAAATAATAACCACACCCCTCCCGTGTCCGGAGCCCTGGGGGTAATCGGGCAGCGCGATGGGGCCAGATAAGGAGGTGGAGTGTTGACCTGATTTAACAAGGAATTACGATTATCTTACTTTACTACATTTGAAGGAATCTTTCACAAATATGATGTGAAAGAAAGCACGAGGAGGAAAAGCTTATATGACTAAAAAAATTGTTTGGTTTATGCTGAGCTGCCTTATGGTGCTGACACTGGTGCTGGCTTCGTGTGAAGAAGCTGATACTGGAGGGACCGTAACCACCGAAGATACAGGGCAGACAGTGACCGTGGGCGGCGAAGAGGAAGATGTGAGTACTGGACCCGGCACCGCAAGTACGGCCGGTGAAGAGCAAAACAGGCCGCAATACGGTGGCAGGCTTAATGAATCCATTCTTACTACTCCTGCTGCCTGGAATCCGGGTGCGGTTGTCGGAACAAGCCCCAACGATATAGCTGCGGTGGTACAAGAGCAAATTCTCGGGCGTGACTGGGAAAGAGGTGAGGCGGGGACAGGGGAGTTTAACTTTGTCGGCGGCGTACCTGAGTGGGGCGGTGTTGGCGGTTGTCTTGCCGAAAGCTTTGAGATACTTGGCATAGGCGAATGGTTACTCCACATACGCCCGGGGGTACACTGGGCTTATGATCCAAGGTTCGAAGCTTCCAAGCTGGTAGGTGGGCGTGAAATGACGGCAGAGGATGTTGCCTACAGTATAGAGTGGATGAGGGATACCGAGTCTTCAGGTGGTATGATGAGTGAACCAACCCTCTTTAAGAATGCCACTATTGATCGTATAGACCAATGGACCCTGCAGCTACACACACCGGTAAGCCCGACCACGGGATATCTGTGGATGCTGGGTGGTGGTGGTGTCCAGTGGGTATGGGCGAAGGAGCACCTTGAAAACTACGCGACCAGTAATGAGTGGTACGATACGGTCGGTACCGGGCCGTATATAGTCGACGACTATGTTACGGATGTGGCGATCAAGTTTATCAGAAATGACAACTACTGGGATGTCAATCCATGCGGACCCGGCGAAGGAGACCAGCTACCTTATATTGGGTCGGTAAACAAGATGATAATACCCGACCAGTCAACAAGGCAGGCAGCCTTCAGGACAGGTAAACTCGATTTACCTGGGGGAGATATGAACTCTGAAGAGTACGAACAATTACTGAAGACGAATCCTGACGTGGGGAACGCCGTGGTAATAATCGACGCGATGAAGCTCAATGGCAGAGTTGATATACCGGAAGATCCTTATTCGAACCTGAAAGTACGTCAGGCGATAATGCTGGCAATAGATCATCCGTCGATCGTTAACGACTTCTATAATGGCAATGCGGAACTGATTGACACCCCGGCACGAAAGTGGTACCCGAGTATCTATACACCGCTGGAAGAGTTTTCACCTGAGGTACAGGAATACTACGGATACAATCTGGAGAAAGCAAAGCAGTTGATGGTTGAGGCGGGTTACCCGGACGGTTTCAAGAAAACAGTGTACTTTTATAATAGTCCAAGAGCCGAAGAAGCCTCGGCGATATTCAAGGCATACCTGGCAGATATAAATATTGATCTCGAATTGCAACCGGTAGAACTTGGTATATGGAATGGGATGTTCTGGGGAGGAAATATACAGGACTGGTGTATCGATTTTTGGCCCGGAGGAACAGGTTCGCTCTTTGTCAGGTACAGTATGGGCTATTTCCGCGGACCGAACGTATTCAACACGGCTCATGTTGATAATCCGATAGGAAGTGAACCGGTAATCGAGGATTATTATCAACAGCAGGCGAAATACGTCATGGTCGATTACCCGAAAGCTGACGAGATTACCAAGGCAGCTTACAAGTATTGTATTGAACAGTGCTTCCTCATTCCGATGCCGGCGGCGCACGGATACAGGGTCTGGCAACCCTGGCTGAAGAACTACTATGGCGCAGGTGGTGGTGAAAAATTCTGGCTGCAATGGGCATGGATAGACGAGGACCTGAAAACTGAGATGCTGAAATAGGTTGAGTAATACGGATACCATAAAGGTAACGCTGGTTGAACTTGAAATGGTATCTTAAAAAATCAAAATGCTCCGGGCGGCGCTGAACAAGCGCCGCCCGGTTTATTTCTTCCAATATCACTGGATTGTGTACTAAATCGGTTAAGTATTGACAAGCATGTGAAAATTGATTACACTGTAGCCTAAATTTAAAAATATAACCTACACATTCACCATCTTGGATTCGCTGCTTAAAGGGTGGTTATGAAGATAAAATGGGTACTATGAGTTGCCAGATAGTACGGTAGCTTATGGTGCCCTTGTTGTTTTAATAAAGGAATATAACATAGGGAGAAGCTGGCCCTGCCGGGGGAAACCAGGGTGCTGAATGTTGGCAGCTCATATCAGCTTAAATAATAACCACACCCCTCCCGTGTCCGGAGCCCTGGGGGTAATCGGGGTTAGCGGCAGGGCCGGTTCAAGGAGGTGTACTTTGACCTGATTTTAAAACAATATAGAGATTCTGCATTAGAGCTGCATTACTATGTAAGAATCTTTCATAAAGGAGATTTGAAAGAAATATGGAGGAGGTGATAAATGATTAAAAGAGTTGTTTGGTTGCTGGTTAGCTGCCTTATGGTGCTTACGCTTGTGCTGGCTTCCTGTGAATCTAAAACCGATACCGGCGGGACTGTCACCACCGAGGACCAGGGGCAGACGGTGACAGTAGGCGGCGGAGATGAAACGAGAGAGGAACCGGGGACACCTTCGGTTACCGTCGATCCTAACAAACCCAGATATGGTGGCAGACTGGTAATTCTTACCGGATCGGATATTACCAACTGGAATGTCGCTTCCGGAGCTTGCCAGTGGCCCTCCCAGGACGGCTATGTTCTTGAACAGATCCTCGGTATCCAGAGAGAGAAAGGCCTGGCTGGAACAGGCGAGACCGACTATTCTCAGGGTGTAACCGATTATACATTCTTGGGTGGTAACCTGGCTGAGAGCTGGGAGAATCCGGCAGTTGGTGTCTGGGTGCTTAATATCCGCCAGGGTGTACACTGGGCCTATGATCCGGAATTCGAAGCTTCCGCCCTGGTCGGCGGACGTGAGATGACCGCTGAGGATGTCGCTTACAGTCTTGAATACATGAGGGATACACCATTAACCTGTACCAACTGTAATGAACCTGCCTTGATTCAGAATATGACAGTAGAACGTACAGGTCCGTGGCAGATTACGGTAAACACACCGGTAGCTGCCGGTACCGGCTACCTGTGGCTGATGGGTGGCGGTGGCGCCCAGTACGTATGGGCGAAGGACTTCCTGGATGCCGGTTACGGAAAAAGCAATAACTGGTATGACACTGTCGGCACAGGACCTTATATATTGAAAGACTACGTCACATCCAGTGCTGCCAAATACGTTAAAAATGAAAACTACTGGCAAACTAATCCGGTTGGCCCAGGAATGGGAGACCAGCTTCCCTACATAGACAGTATCAGCTACCAGATAATCCCTGATCAGTCGACAAGATATGCCGCTCTCAGGACAGGCAGAGCTGACTGGTCAGCGATCGATTTACTTACCATCGAAGACTTTGATACCATGATGAAGACCAATCCGGAAATGGAGTATGTCCAGACCATAACCTTTCCGTTGCAGGTTTCAGGCAGAGTCGATCTTGATGGACCTTTTTCTGATGTAAGGGTCAGGAGGGCAATGATGCTTGCCATCGACAATCCGACAATCGTCAGAGACCTGTATGATGGTAAGGCTGAATTGATAGACAGTCCGGCGAGGAAATGGTATACGACGATCTATACCCCACTTGAAGAACTGCCGCAGGAAACCCAGGAACTTTATGGATACTATCCGGACAAAGCCAGGCAACTGCTGACGGAAGCCGGATATCCTGAAGGCTTCAAGATAAAGATGAACATGCAGAATAATCCAGCCTCCGAGATGGCTGCTGCGATTATCAAGGAATACTGGGCTGATGTCGGTATAGATGTAGAACTGGTAGTTCTTGAACCTACCATATTTATTGGAATGTGGGTAGGACACAATTTTGAGGATCTCATGCTAAATTCATGGGCCGGCGGTGACGGTGCCCTGTACGTCCGGTATAGTCTTGGTTACTACCGCGGACCTAACATCTTCAACCTGAGTCATGTTAATGATCCCCCGGGAACCGACCCGATAATCGAAGCTGCTTATGAAAAGCAGGAACAATATGTAATGGTAAACTACCCGGAGGCTGACAGGGTAACCAAGGAAGCCTTTGTGTATTGTCTCGGACAGGCATTCAATCTTCAGATGCCGGCTCCCTGGTCCTACCGTATGTGGCAGCCCTGGATAAAGAACTACTATGGCGAAGGGCCGACTAAGTTCTGGCTTCCCTATGCCTGGCTCGATCTTACCATGAAAGAAGACATGACCGGGCGACAGTAGTTGTAGTAATCGTAAACTGATAAAACATACAATATATTCACTTAACGAGATGAGTAGAGGTAGAGTTACACCAACTCTACCTCTATTTCACAATTAAGTACCATTAATGTTACCTGTTCATGTAAGTTCAATGGTACTTTTCCTTCCATGGTAACATTTTCCCTGAACACTTACCTGGTGACAAAATCGTAGAACATCAACAGTTATTGTCCAGCCTATTG
>CAZBQL010000051.1:1328-21715 GCA_964493985.1 uncultured Dehalococcoidales bacterium | reverse complement strand
CGACCTCCGGGTTATGAGCCCGACGAGCTTCCACTGCTCTACCCCGCGTCACTGTTTGAGTATAAACCCTGCCAATCCCAGTGTCAAGAAAATAGCTTCACAGGGGGTTGACAAACAATCTTGAAAAAGCTACTATACCCGAGAGTTTACTTAAATAACATAAAGTAGTAAAGCAATATGATGATGCTCTAGGTTACACGCTTTACTGCTATGGTTTTATGCAAAGGAGAGACATATGAAGATACTTCTGGTCTACCCGAGCTACCCGGATACATTCTGGAGTTTCAGACACGCCCTCAGGTTCATCTCGAAAAAAGCGGCGTTTCCGCCCCTGGGTCTGCTGACGGTCGCCTCGATGCTGCCCGGAGGATGGGAAAAGAAACTCGTCGATTTGAACGTAAAGGACCTGACCGATGAAGATATACAATGGGCTGATTACGTTTTTATCAGCGCCATGGTCGTCCAGAGAGATTCCGTCAAAGAAGTGCTGGCGCGGTGTAACGCTCTGAACACGAAAACAGTCTGCGGCGGGCCTCTGTTCACCACCGGGTATGATGAATTCGAAGGTGTCGACCATTTCGTCCTCGGTGAAGCAGAATCGACTCTTCACCTGTTCCTTGCGGACCTTGAAAAAGGTGAAGCGAAACACCTCTATGAAAGCGATGAAAGACCCCCGATATACAACACGCCCCTCCCGATGTGGTCCCTTATTGACATGGACCAGTATTCTTCACTCGCCATCCAGTATTCTCGCGGCTGTCCGTTCGACTGCGAATTCTGCGATATTATTATCCTCAACGGGCACGTGCCGCGTACCAAGGCAAAAGAGCAGATGCTGGCGGAACTGGACGCGTTATACGAGACAGGATGGCGCGGCGGGGTTTTCATCGTCGACGATAATTTCATCGGCAACAAGAAGAAGCTGAAGGCAGAAACCCTGCCCGCTATTATCGATTGGCAGCAACGTAATAAATACCCGTTCTCTTTCTTTACAGAGGTATCGATCAATCTCTCCGATGACGAACATTTGATGCAGTTGATGGCGGAAGCAGGATTCGACCGCATCTTCATCGGCATCGAGACACCGAACGAAGACAGCCTGGTCGAGTGCAACAAGCTGCCGAATAAAGGACGGGACCTTGCCTCGGCGGTAAAAGTCCTCCAGAACAACGGTTTCGAAGTACAGGGAGGATTTATCGTCGGATTCGATTCCGATCCCGTATCCATCTTCAGGAGCCAGATAAACTTCATCCAGAAAAGCGGGATCGTTACCGCCATGGTCGGTCTGTTGAACGCCCCGCGCGGCACCAGGCTGTACCACCGTCTCAAAAAGGAAAACCGTCTCCTGAAAGACATTACCGGTGACAATACCGATTACTCTATTAATTTCGTCCCCAAGATGAACTACGAAACACTGATCAACGGATACAGGAATATCGTACATACCATCTACTCTCCAAAGCAGTATTATGAACGAGTAAAAACATTCCTCCGCGAATATAACCCACCAAAGGTCAACAAGGCGCCTCAGCTCAAGTTCCACCATATAGAGGGGCTTTTCAAATCCATATGGTTCCTGGGCATCAAAGAAAAAGGAAGAAGGTATTACTGGAGGCTTATACTCTCTACATTGTTCAAGAAACCGAGAGCTTTCCCCCTCTCCGTGAGTCTCTCTGTATTCGGATTCCACTTCAGGAAAGTTGCCGAAAGACTGAATACAAATCAATTAGAAGATATTACACCTACAGGATAAAGGCTGTCTCAAGGGTTACATTTAAAACAAACGAAAGAAAATTCAGCGATAGATTTCGACTTTCACAAATATCTGAGTTATTTTCTCTAATTGTCGCTTTTTTTTGATTGTTATGTTAAAATATATATGTTAATCAGATACCAGTCATACCAGCCTGAAATCCATTGTTAGTGAGGAGATGTGGTGAAAGAAGAAATAAAGAGATTCCTGACCTACTTGTCGGTAGAGAAGGGTTTTTCGGAAAATACGCTGGCTGCTTATCAGAACGACCTTTCACAGCTAGCTGAATTCATTGAAGAAGAAGCATCAAAATCTGGAAAAAATCCTTCCTGGACGGAATTCAACCGCCAGGCAATGCTCGCTTACCAGTTAAAGCTCAAGGAAAGAAACTACGCCGCTACTACTCTGGCAAGAAAGATAGCCGCTGCTAAGAGTTTCTTCAAGTTTCTGATGTCGGAAGGCAAAATCACCGAGAACCCGACTCAAAATATAGCTTCACCGGCCGTTGGTCGGCTTCTTCCGAAACCGATCTCTATCAAACAGGTGCGTTTACTTCTCGACCAACCAGCAAAACAATCGACGCCCGAAGCAAAGAGAGACCGTGCCATGCTTGAACTCCTCTACGCCAGCGGTATGAGGGTAAGTGAACTTATCTCTCTGAACCTTGATGATATGGATATAGAAGGCGGTTTCGTGCGCTGCTTCGGAAAAGGCAACAAGGAACGCATGATACCTATCTACCGCCAGGCTGCTGTAATAGTCGATGAATACATCAAGGAAGCCCGACCCCAGATTGTACGCAGGGATGATGAAAAAGCCCTGTTCCTTAACAGGCGGGGCGAGCGATTGACCCGGCAGGGTTTCTGGCAAATACTGAAAGGTTATGCCAAGGCAGCCGGACTGGACGACGAAATTACACCTCACACATTAAGACACAGCTTCGCCACTCACATGCTCAGTGGTGGCGCTGATCTGAGATCGGTACAGGAATTATTGGGACACGCAAATATTTCGACAACACAGGTCTATACTCACCTGACTTCCGATCACGTCCGTCGAACATACGAAAAATCGCATCCCAGAGCCAAGTAAGACCGGTAGGAGTATTCATCAACGGGAGTTAAATATGCCTTCAAAATCTCGACGTAAAAGAGGAAAAAATCTTCCTCCCAGCAAGAGGATTAAGCGTTCAGGCAGCAATGTATCTGCCGCAAAAGTTAGCCAGCCACCTGAGAGTAAGGCAGAATCTGCGGAAGCAGTCAAGACTCCAGTCATGCCAGAGAAAAAGTTGATCCCGCAGGTACAGACTACATCTGCTCGTTATCCATACATATCTTCAGAACTGAGAACAATAGGGATACTTGCAGTTGTGGTCCTGGTAATTCTCGGCATACTGGCTGCTACTTTATAGTCAATCGCGTAGTAATTATGGTCCTGTCATGGATTTTGAAAAATCGAGAGAAAGACTTATAAGCCATATCAGCGCTGAAATCCGTGACAAGCGAGTGCTCGATGCCATGTCCCGCGTACCGCGGGAGAAATTTGTGTCACCGGACCTGCGGCACCTGGCATACGAAGACAGACCCCTTCCCATCGGGCAGGCCCAGACCATTTCACAGCCGCTAATCGTGGCAATGATGACCGAAGCTCTGGAACTCACCGGAAAGGAAAAGGTCCTTGAGATCGGTACGGGAAGCGGATATCAGACAGCAATTCTTGCCGAACTTGCAGACACTGTTATTTCCGTAGAGCGCCTGCCGGAACTGGCTGACGCCGCACACAGCATATTAAAAGAACTTGGATACACTAATGTAACCGTACACGTTGCCGGAAAAACACTAGGCTGGCCCGAAGAAGCTCCATATGATGCGATTATAGCTACTGCGGGTGCTCCCAAGGTACCGCCCGACCTGATAGCCCAGCTTAAATTCAACGGTATTCTAATTATACCGGTTGGATCGCGTCATCTCCAGGAACTCTATAAGGTCACGAGATTGAAAACAAAAAACAAGATACAAAACCTTGGAGGATGCCGATTTGTTTCACTGATAGGTAAAGGGGCATGGGACGAGTAAGTAATAAGGGAACAATGAAAGGAAAATAGATGGAAGTAACGGAAGCAATAATAAACCGGCGAAGTATCCGCAGAATGAAATCAGATCCGATCGATGATAAAACCCTCGGAAAGGTACTCGAAGCAGCCAGGTGGGCGCCTTCCTGGAAGAACACGCAGTGCTGGCGATTTGTGGTAGTGCGTGACAGTGCTACAAGGTCGGAGGTAGCCGGTTGCATGATCAGCGGCAGGTCAGGTGAAAATCCCAGCGCCAGCGCAATCAAGCAAGCTCCGGTACTCATCGTCGCTTGCGCTGAACTCGGGAAATCCGGGCTGAACGCCGGCGATTTCGCCACCGATAAGGGTGACTGGTATATGTACGACGTCGCCCTTGCCATGCAAAACCTGGAACTTGAAGCCTACTCCCTGGGACTCGGAACAGTCCACCTGGGACTGTTCGATGCTCGGAAAGTCGCCGAAATCCTTGGTGTACCTGACGGTTTCTGCGTGGTAGCGATGACTCCACTCGGTTATCCCGATGAAACACCACGAACCGTCCCCAGGAAAGAGTTGTCGGAAATCATCTTCTACGAGAAATTCGGCAGCTAGATGAATTACAGGAAGTGGGCTTTTATCTCCGCCGGACTGTTTATTTTCGGTCTGCTTCTCGGATTACTGGTCCCCACCGAAGGAGCAGGTCTATTTCTGGAAGAAGCTGCAGCCCTGGATGAAATGGCCGGAATTATAGCTCCACTCCCGCAGATTGTAGTTTTCATATTCATACTGCTGAAAAACATCTCCGTTATAATATTGGGCTTTGTATTAAGTCCACTATTATGTATCGTTCCAGTCGCTACACTCGTTGTCAACGGTGGAGTAATCGGTCTGGTATCGGCAATACTCGTGAAAGAAGAATCTCTTTCGTTCGTACTGGCCGGTCTTCTCCCACACGGTCTACTTGAACTCCCGGCATTGATAATGGGCGAAGCAGTGGCTATAAGTTTCGGGATCGCTGTTCTACAAGGAATATTCGGTAAACATAAACAAGATATAATAAAGTCTAATTTAAAAAATAACCTGAAATATCTTGCTGTATCTGCCGGTCTTTTCCTTGCAGCGGCCATAGTAGAGACGTTTGTTACCCCCGTTTTACTGGACCGTGTTACCTCATAATGAGAGTCACTCACACTTGCTGTGTATACGTACAAAGACTATAATGAATAAGAATAAACGTAGTAGGTGAAAAATGAACCAATATGCACCTGAAAACATCCGCAATGTCGTCCTGCTATCTCATAACGGGGCTGGGAAAACCTCGATATCGGAAGCCGCCCTGTTCGACAGCGGCGCAATAAACCGGTTGGGTAAGGTTGAAAACGGTACAACGACATCCGACTATGACGAAGCGGAAGCAAAGCATAATATCAGTATAAATCTCTCGGTTCTTCCCTGTGAGTGGACAGGCACGAAGATCAATATTATCGATACTCCCGGGTATTCGGATTTCATAGCCGAGGTGAAAGCAGGTATGAGAGTCTGCGAAAGCGCGGTGATTGTTATTTCCGCAGCATCCGGTATCGAAGTGGGGACTCAACAGAGATGGGATGAATGCGAAGAAGCAGGTTTACCACGTTTTCTCTTTGTTAATAAAATGGACCGTGAGAACGTGGATTTCACTCGCACCGTTTCCGAACTGCAGGAAAAATTTGGTATCCGTTGTGTCCCGATTCAGCTTCCTGTAGGTTCTCAGGCTAATTTCCAGGGAGTGGTCGACCTGCTTACATTGAAGAGTTATACCGGCACCGAGGGTAAAGAAGGTGAAGTTCCGGCAGATATGCAGGACCAGGTAGAAAGCTACCGGGAGAAACTGATAGAAGCCGCCGCAGAATTCGATGATACACTCCTGGAGAAATATCTTGGCGGTGAAGATCTCAGTATGGAAGAATTGAATAACGGCCTCAGGCAGAGTGTCGCCGCAGGCAAGGTTGTTCCCATACTCACCGGTTCCGGGACGAAGAATATCGGCATCAGGCAGTTACTCGATGCTATAAGAGAATATCTTCCTTCTCCGGTCGGATCGGAAGTAGCAACGATAAACAAGGCAGGCGAACAGGAAATGGTGAAATCCAGTAAGGACTTACCTCTTGCCGCGCTCGTATTTAAGACAACTGCAGACCCGTACGTGGGAAAACTCACCTACTTCAGGGTCTATAACGGTGTTTTCAAGAGTAATTCTCAGGTCTACAATGCTAATCACCAGGAATCCGAGCGTATCGGCCAGCTATTTTCCCTGAGAGGGAAAACACAGGAACCGGCATCTGAGATTCCGGCGGGAGATATCGGAGGTGTAGCCAAGTTAAGTATAACCAGCACCGGCGATACTCTGTGTACGCAGGATAAACCTGTTCGACTGGCACCTATTACATTCCCCAATCCGGTCTTTTCCCAGGCTGTTTATCCCAAGACCAAGGCTGACCTTGATAAACTTGGACCGGCGCTTAACAGGCTGGTTGAAGAAGAGCCTACCATGCACGTACGCCGTGACACGGAAACCGGCGAAACAATCTTGTCCGGTATGGGTGAAACCCAGCTTGATGTCGCCGCCGAGGAAATACAAGCCAAATTCGGTGTGAATATTTTACTCGAGACTCCCAAGGTCCCATACCGGGAAACGATTACGTCAACCGTACAGGCGGAGTATAAACACAAGAAACAGACCGGTGGTCACGGCCAGTACGGTCACGTCCTGTTAAGGCTTGAACCGTTGCCTGCCGGAAGCGGCACAGAGTTTAAGGATGAAGTTGTCGGCGGACGCATACCCAGGAATTATATCCCGGCAGTCGAAAAGGGAGTAAACGAAGCCCTGAACGAGGGTGTCCTGGCGCGGTATCCAGCTACAGATATCAAGATAGCCGTATATGACGGCAGTTACCACCCGGTCGATTCTTCGGAAATCTGTTTCAAGATAGCCGGTTCCGGAGCCTTTAAAAAAGGAATGTCGGACGCGCATCCTATCCTGCTTGAGCCTATAATGAATATGACAATAACTGTTCCGGAGGACTATACCGGTGATATCATCGGAGATCTTAATACCAAGCGAGCCCAGCTCCAGGGTATGAACCCTTCAAACGGAATGAACGTCATCCAGGCACAGGCACCCCTGGCTGAAATTCAGCGTTACGCCATCGACCTGAAATCTATCACCCAGGGTAAGGGGACATTCACGATGGAATTCAGTCACTACCAGCCCATGCCGCTGACGAATTCACAGAAAGTCATCGCTGAGAGACAGGCTGAGAAAGAAAGTTAAAATCCGGACCAATATTACAACCAAGATAACGAGAGAGTCACGAATTGTCGTGACTCTCTTTTATTTTTATACCATGCACAGTTTATGAAATAAGTTCTTTAACCTTTTCCTTGAAAGCAGGCAGGATCTTTTTCCAGTCACCGACGACTCCGTAATGGGCCATTCTGAATATATTCGCTTCGCCATCCTTGTTTATAGCAACGATAGTTTTAGAACCGGAACATCCTGCCATATGCTGGCTGGCACCGGAAACACCCACCGCTATATACAGGTCAGGCGTAACGATTTTACCGGTGAGTCCTACCTGTGCTTTTTCAGGCATCCAGCCGTTATCGCAGGCGGGGCGGCTTGCTCCAACGGCACCCTTCATCATTCTGGCCAGTTCTTCGAGTTGCTTGAACCCTTCTTCACCACCGATACCTCTACCGCCTGTGACAATAACGGCAGCGTCCTCTAACTTAACGCCTTCTATTTCTTCTTTTACTTTTTCCAGTACTTTGGTCCTTATCGCAGAAGCATCAAGACCGGCGTTTATGTTCACTACTTCACCCTGTCTCGAGTCATCTTTCGCAAGCGGAGTCATCGATTTGGCTCTGACCGTCGCTATCTGAGGATCAGTATCGGTCACATATATTGCCTGGGCATTGCCGCCATATACAGGCTTTGTCTGCAGCAGCCTTTTCGAATCAGAGTCAATCTCCAGTGCTACACAGTCAAGTACCGCCGCAGTTTCAAGCCTGAAGGCCAGTCGTGCTGCAATGTCGCTTCCGATCTCTGTCTGTCCTAATAAAAGTATGGCAGGACTTGCTTCTTTAGCAGCCTTTTCGGCTGCCGCGACGTAAGAATCCGCCTGGTAATCCTCAAGCAGTGCATCTTCAACCACATATACCCTGTCGGCCCCATAGGCTATCGCTTCTTGAGCACAACCGCTGACCGCACTACCGATGAGAAGGGCGCTCAGTTCCTGCCCGAGTTCATCAGCCAGTTTTCTTCCGCATCCCAGCAACTCGGTGGATATGGAACTCAGGTTTCCTTCGGTAACCTCTCCGAGTATCATTACTCCTTTATTATCTGCCATTAATTTTCCTCCTGTAATACTGCCCGGAATTTATTTCCGGTATCAGTAAATTTCAGTTTTATAAAACCTTCACTTCCCTGAGTTTTGTCGCCAGTTTTTCTGCAGCTTCCTCCGGGCTTTCTCCTTCGATTATCTCGCATGTGCCTTCACGGACTGGCTGGAATAACTTGAGCAGCTTCGTACGTCTGCCTGAAGCACCGATTTGCTCAGCATCGACCTCTATATCAGCAGGTTTCCAGACAATGGGTTCCTTCTTTTTAGCAGCCATAATCCCTTTAATCGTAGGATACCTGGCTTCACCAAGTTCATTACTTACAGTGATCACGGCAGGAAGAGATACTTCGATGACATCGTAACCATCGGCGGTGACACGTTCCACTTTCGCCTTGCCGTCTTCCGGTTCAACCTTCTTAGCCAAGGTAACACTGGGCAGTCCAAGTATCTCGGCAATACCCGAACCGACCTGGCCGTTATCCCAGTCAGCCGCCTGCCGACCGCAGAATATTAAATCATATTCGCCAATTTTCTTGATCGCACTGGCTATCGAATAAGCAACCGACCACGAATCGCCTTCATCGTAAGCTTCATCTTCAAGCAGTACAAGTTCGTCGGCACCCATCGATAATGGTTTCTTTACTACATCTCGCAGCAGTTTATTGCCAAGCGATATCACGGTAATCTTACCGCCCTGGGCGTCCTTTATCTTAAGCGCCGCTTCGAGAGCGTTCTCATCAAAAGGACTGATCACCGGCGGTATTCCCTGAGGGGGGATAACTTTGTTTGTGGAAGCATCAACCCTGAAACTCGCCGGTGGAGCCTCCGGGTCAACTACCTGCTTACAGCACACAATCATGTTCATAGCAGACATACTCCTTCATAATATGTAATAAATGGGGAAACGACCCAAGAGAATAATATCAATATTGATGGATACGAGTCAAGAAAATAGGCGAATTCGTTGCGGAAGAGACAGACTTACTACTCTTTCTATTCCGGCGAGATCACGAAATATATCCAACTCGCCGTATGGATATATTCGTTTTAACTGTCGGGATGCCGCCTGACTCTGTCCCTGGCCTACTTCAAGCATAATAGATCCGCCCCGCAGCAACTTGCTGACAGACTGCCTGCCGATAGCAATTATATATTCCAGCCCATCTGCTCCTCCGTTAAGGGCAGCTTCAGGCTCATAGCCGTAGGTATTGACCTGCCGCATATCGGCATTTTTTACGTACGGTAAATTCCCAACTATCATGTCTACCGGTCCCGGAAGCGGCTCCAGTAAATTTCCCTCAAGGAGTGTTATCCTGTCCTGTACGTTATGTACCCGGCTATTTCTGGATGCAATCTCCAAAGCCCGAGATGATATATCCGTGGCATAAATAACAGCGTCAGGCAGGTTTAACGCCAGGCATACAGCTACTGCGCCGGATCCCGTTCCTGCGTCGACGATAATTTTATGCGACCGTTTTTTCGCCATATCTATTGCTTTGTCGACCAGGAGTTCGGTTTCCGGTCTTGGTATCAGTACGTGCTGATTTACATAGAAGTCCAGGCCATAGAATTCCCTGTTCCCGGTAATATAGGCTGACGGTTCGCCTTTAAGACGGCGCTGAACGAGTGTAAAAAATTCTTCATATTGATGAGGGATAAGTTCGCTGTCGATGTCAATGTACAGCTTCACTCTGTCTACTTTAAGGGCATGCATAAGAAGAACTTCGGATTCAAGTAACGCATCATCGATATCGGCGGCTGAAAGAGTTTCCTCAGCTTCTTTCAGGGCCTGCCGGAAGTTCATGCAAGCTGCTCCTGCAGCATCCTGGCACGCTCGTCTGTCGCCAGGGCATCGATGAGTTCGTCCAGATTCCCTTCAAGGATCCCCTCGAGATTATGCAGACTCAAACCTATCCTGTGATCGGTCACCCGGTCCTGTGGAAAATTATAGGTGCGTATCTTTTCAGAGCGGTCGCCGGTACCTAGCTGTGACCGCCGTTCCTCCCCCATCTCTTCTTCCTGCTTCATCTTTTGGATGTCGAGCAGACGAGCGCGCAGGACTGCCATCGCCTTGTTTTTATTCCTCAACTGGGATCTCTCATCCTGGCATACCGTAACTATACCGGTGGGAATATGAGTGATACGAACCGCTGTCGCTACCTTGTTAACGTTCTGTCCCCCGGCTCCACCGCTGTGAAATATATCTATTCTCAGGTCATCATTATTGATGTCCACATCCACTTCATCAGCTTCAGGAAGTACGGCAACAGTTGCCGTTGAAGTATGTATTCTGCCGGAGGACTCGGTAACCGGGACGCGCTGCACTCGATGTACTCCCCTCTCATATTTTAACCGGCTGAATACATTTTTTCCTTTGACTTCGAATACCACTTCTTTAAATCCACCTATGCCACTCTCATTGGCATTGATAATTTCAACGTTCCAGCCCTTTTCCTGGGCGTACCGGTTGTACATCCTGAACAGGTCCGCCGCGAACAGCCCGGCCTCATCACCTCCGGCGCCGGCACGGATCTCCATGATGATATCCTTGTCATCATTCTCGTCTTTCGGAATCAGGGCAACTTTCAGGTCCTCCTCGATTTCACCGATTTTCTCCTGGAGGTCTTCTATCTCCTGCTTTACCATCTCTCTCATGTCATCGTCGAGATTATCTTCCAGCATCGACTCCGTTTCTTCAAGCGACTTCGACGTTGCTTCGTATTCGCGGTACATGTTGACCACGTCTTCGAGCCCCGCCCTCTCTTTTGCCAGTTTTTGTAATTGATTCGGATCGGTTGCAACCTCGGGACGTGCTATTTCTTCCTCGATTTCCCGGTAGCGTTTGTCAACTTTCTTTAACTTTTCCCACATATTCTACGTTCTTCCCACTATCTATATACTCGATTTATTTTACCATAAACGCCAGCTGACGATGAGATAAATCGTCAAGGAATACCTTTATTTATCAGTCATTTATCGGTATACTGGAGTGCTTGTTTTCTTTGAAAAAGCAGCTAACCCGCGCCCCTCCTGAGGGAGAAAGCCGCCAGTACGGACATCCCTACGGCGAAACCTACCAGTACCGATAGATCGACCCAGACATCCAGGAGATTTTTACCGTGAAGCATTATCTCTCTCAGTCCGTCGACCGCGTATGTCAACGGCAGGAATTTTGCTATCCACTGCAGGTATTCGGGTAATTGTTCGACCGGCCACAACAGGCCGCAGAGGAAGAATTGAGGAAGTATGAATATGGGAATGAACTGGGCTATCTGGAATTCATTCCGGGCAAATGTGGAGGCGAACGTTCCCAGGCAGACTGCCCCGATACCGACAATAGCCTGGAATATGATTATCTGCCATATCTCCCCCTGGTGGGTGATATCGAGTACATAGACCATATAGAAAAATATAATTAGAGTCTGGACAAGAGCGAACAGCAGGAAGCCGAAGAGATATCCGCCGACTATGTCGAGCCTGGATACCGGAGCTGCCAGCAGTCGTTCCAGCGTACCTTGGGAACGCTCCCTCTGGAAACTGATACCCGTCAGTAAAAATCCGAAAAACAGTATCAACGCTCCCAGCATCGCCGGGGTAGTGTAATCCAGTATCTGCTTCTCAGGTGTAGATACGCCGACGATACTGGCTATCAGAAGAGGTGCGAATACCAGTAGTCCTAATGTACGCCGATCATGTATTAACTGGTTGATAATCCTGTTAGCGATGCTGAATGAATTACCGAGCATTTTGGACCTCCCCGGTCTTTCGTATGAAGTAGAGGAAAGCGTCTTCCAGACTGGCGTTAGCTTGACCGGTAGCCGACCTGAGTTCATCCGGTGTCCCAACGGCTATAACCTTTCCCTGTCTCAGGAACACAAGTTTATCGCAATGGGCTGCGTCATCCATAGTATGACTCGATATTACGATTGTCGCTCCCGCACCGGTAAGTGTTTTAAAATATTCCCAGAAACTCACCCGTACATCCGGGTCGAGACCAACCGTCGGTTCATCGAGAAAAATCAGCGGCGGATTATGAACAATGGCGCAGCCGAGACTGACACGCTGCTTCATTCCCCCGCTGAGGTGCATCACCTGGGTCTTTCTCTTATCCCACAGATCAACCAGTTTTATGACCTCGTCGACTCTTTTCTCTCTCTCCTTCTTGTTCCTGAGTCCATAGATACGTGCGAAAAAGTCGATATTATTTCTGACGGTGAGTTCCGTATACAGTGAAGGAAGCTGCGGCATATAGCCGCGCATTTTTGCATTCGAAGGTGAAGGGCGCTGCCCCAGGCACCGGATATCCCCGTACCCGGGCTTCAGCAAGCCGACCAGCAGCTTGATAAGCGTGGTCTTCCCCGAACCGTTCGGACCCAGCAATCCGAAGCTCGTTCCAGCAGGAATCTCCAGTGACAGATCATTTATTACCTTCAGTTTGCCGTAACTAAATCCAAGACCATCAACTACAATTGCATTTTCATTCATTACTGTCACTCCGGGTATTATGACCGGGTCCTCGACCGGATAATCAGATATTGGTCTAGACCTTTTTTCGCCGCGGATTGTTGACTCCCAGCGTCAGCTTATTGCGGACTTCTCTCTTCACCAACGCCGGCAACTCATCACTGTGTTCTTCGACGAATTTCTCCACGGCTTCCGGATCTCGCTTACTCAGGTCTCTCAATGCCCATGACATTCCCCTGGCGACCATATCATCCCTGTCAGATGTCAGAACCTTACAAACCATCAAGGTGCGAGGTGTATCTCCCCTGCCGCCCTGCGCCTTCCGGTTAAGAAATACCGTGCATACCAGGGCGGCTCTCCGCCACCACCGGCTTTCCGATTTTGTCCAGCCCATCACGGTTTCATCACTGATATAACCTTCACGCCAGGCAGGTCCGGCAATAGCTGAAAAAGCGTCCACCAGTCCCCAGGTATCCATCCGGTTGCCAAGAGGTCCCAGGTATTGAGCAGTTATCTTCGTCCTGGCGGTAGGATGGTTGTTAAAGACAACCACGGAAGGCCAATAATATCGCCATTCGGTCTGCATGAAAAGTTGTGAGGCCAGTTCCATCGCTTCTTCATCAGAAAGGGTTTTTACACCTTCAATAAATTCAGCCGGAACATCTCTTGGATGAGTGTATTCACTGTCATCGAGGAGTCGTTTTTCCAGTTTCAGCACGGCTTCGCTTGTCAAGGCATCTTACCTCGCTACTCCTATTCCGGTTCGATGTCATACCGGCTGTCGGAAAAACAGTATCCCTGACTGCATCTTTCTTCCTGCGCTTTAAGCCAGGCGTCAATCCCTATCTCTTTTAGTTTCCGACCGTCTCCAAGCAAGGCAGGATACCGTTTTATCAGCGTCTCGAAATTATCACAGGGGTAGTCATCACAGTACACACAGATCTCCACATCCTTTTCACGGGCACAGACACGCACCTTGCAGTTCGGATCGCCACACCCGCCCCGGCAGCCGGGATTCGTCCTGTCCTGGTTAGCCAGCTCCTGGAGATATTCCCAGAAATCATTGAATTTTTCCGACCCATAAGGTCCGAAAAAATCGTAACCTTCTCTTTTCAATGTATTATACAGGGTTTTTGCCTGCTGTGGTATATAGGTCATATTTGAACACTGTTTGCAGAATAGTCCGCAATAGGTAACATACTTTAAATCCGCCATTTCTTTCCTCGCTGTTATTCTTTCTCCAGCAGGTTCATACCAATCCTGGTACCGTAATATGTCAACCAGTCGTCCGCGGCTTCAGATACAGTCGAAAAACACACTCTGTTATCTGATGCCATATTCCATAATATCGTCACAGCACGTTCCAGCCTGCTTTCATCCAGACCGCCGGGCGGTAGAAATTCGTACAGGTGAAAATGTATATGAAATATGTCAGTTTCGCCCGGAGTAAGTACCTCCATCCTCCGGATAAATAATGCTGTCATTTTATCGGCTTCAACATCGGAAGAAATCGGATTAAAGTGCTTGAAGCGACCTTGTTTATCAGGGATCCAGTAATCGCCAAATCCCCCGCTGATCGGCAGTTCCACCAACGGGGAGTCACCTTCGATGCAGTGATCCGACTCACTCATCCGGTACGGTTTACCAGTGCCCCTCTTCCTGCTGTCGGCTAGGAGAAAACCATCCGGCAGGTAATGAGCACCACCGTAACATACGCTGCAGTCGATATCTATTCCGGCTCCGGAAAGTACCTGTGTCATACTGTCACGATAAACAAACATCCAGGTCACGTTGGTCCGGGGTCTCGGAAAACCGGCGTCTATGACAACTTTAGTCAGCTCAGGAAGCCATTCTCCGAATCTGTCGATGTTTTCCCTGTTAAGCTCCTGCTGGTGTTCCAGCCTGCCGTCAGCGCCAGGATAATGGCTGTGAATACCGATTTCATGTCCCTGATCCAGCAGTTCCAGGAACGGCTCAGGACGTCGTTTAGCAACCTGAGATGTTAGACACCAGGTAATTTTCGGGGTTTTTCCTTGATGGTCCTGTACCGTACATATTTTGTCCAGGAAAACAGGAAGTATCAAATCAATAGATTTAAATCCTCCATCCCACACGTCCGGTTCGGTGTGGCAGACCAGGCAGGAATGCATCCGGCTGTTACTCATCAAAACCTACTTTCCTGTGTATAACCAGTCGTACATATTAACGAACTGCGGAGGTTTGTGACCGAGTATCTGCCTGATGGAACTGATCTCGCCGAGGTGACACCAGGTATGAAAGATACACCGCACCATTAACGCTCCCATGTTCTCAGTCTCAGGTGACGCTGTAACCGGCAGAGCCTTCATATCTTCGTCTGTTGCCGTCTTCAGCCATAGATCAGCTCTCTGGCAGGCATCATTCCATAGCGTCATTGCTTCTTCGAGCGGCGGCTGTGAAGCAGGACTGCCGAAACCGTATGGAAGATACCTTTCGTCTCTTTCTTTCCCCTGTGCCCATTCGACGAAAAAAGTATGGTACTGGTTGGCAACATGGGCAATAATCCAGCTTATACAGTTCATCGGTTCGATACGTTTTCGGGCATCCTGGTCGGTTAATCCTTTCAGGTTACGGTTAAATTCCTTGCGACTGATATTAAGCATATCTACCAACGTATGCATTTTTCACCTCCCGGACAGAACCTTTATTTCTCAATGGCAGCTATTTTCTCAAGGTTCTCTCTTCCCGACGGCCCCCAGGAACATGTATCGAAATCCTGGCACAGACCGCAATTGGATAATTCGCGTTCCCGGCAACATTTCCTTACGGGACACAACTTAAGGACGAAAAAACCATCTTCATGCTCAGTCCGGCATCCCTTACAGTTCAGGTCTTCCGGTTTAACCGAATCCATATTCCAGTACTTTTTTGCATCTTCCCGCCATCTATTGAGTGTTTCAGGTTTCAATTCCTCTCCAAACATCATCATCCTGTAGATGTTGCACTCCCGGCAGTCAACCCCACAATAACTCAAATTTTCTCTCGTTTTTACCATCACTTCTCCCTTCAGGCAGAAGTGATGTAGAAGTAACGTTTTAACAGATATTATGTCAATAGATCGGTAACACGTTTAGAGCCGATGGGACTACTCTTATCGATACCGGCCCCTCTCCAACAATATCTCCGTCAGCTTCAATTATCAGCTTTTCTTCAGATTTAATCGATATTTCCGAGACTTTTGTTTCCTTGAATTTTTCATGGTCGATGTGTGTTCCATCATATAGTTTTGGTCTGATTTTAATTAAATCGTACATGGATATGTCACCTATCATGATGGAGTCCAGCAGCCCGTCATCCAGAGTCGCGTTGGGAGCGATTATCATCCCATCGGCAAAGTATTTTCCATTCGCAATAACAACCGTGCAGAATCTACCGGTTTCAGTATTATTTACAATTTCTATATTGAGACGTTTATTTTTACTGTTTATAAGGGTCAGGTATCCTGTAATCGTCCGCATCAGAAGATTTAGTTTCTTACTGTATGAACCCGGGATATAATTCCATTTTCTGACAACCTCAGCCGGTAAACCCACGCTAACCTCATTGACAAAATAATGTTTTGTCTGTTTACCCTGACGCTGACAATTTATCATTCCAACGTCTATCTTCACCAGCTGGTGAGTTTTCCAGGACAATCCCGAATCAGTCCTTTCTTCACCCAGACCCAGAGACATTTTGAAGGCATTTGCAGTCCCCTCATTTACCACCCCGAGGATGGTATTTCCAGGATTTTCAGAAAACAGGATACCGTTAGCTACCTCGTTGATAGTACCATCGCCACCAACTGCTAACAGACAGCGATAACCATTTTTAATAGATCGTCGTGCTATCTCGGCGGCATGTCCGGGATATTTAGTGAATTCAACGTCGAACTCCAGTCCCGCCCGCTGTATCCTGCCTTGAATATTCCCCCACTCTTTAGTGACTGAGTGGCTTCCTGCTACAGGGTTGACAATAGCTTTAGTGTCCATTTCCGTATCCATACCTTCAGAAAATGTTTTATCCATCCGGCTACAATAATTAATCCTTCAGTCACTGGCATTAACAAGAGGTTTTATATTCTAATTAGTTTATACTGTAATAATCAAGGGAAAATACGGATTATTGTTAAAGTAAATAATTTCACCATAAAGGTATTTATCATGAATGCAGTATTTCAAACTATAATTATTTCTGCAGATAGGTTACAATAGAATAGCATGATTGATTCCAACACCTTTGACCATGAGCCTTTCAGTAAGCCTTCGGGGAAGCGGCAGCGGATTGCGAATCTTACATCAATCATTTTTAATCCTTTCCTGCTGTGTCTTGCCCTTATCTTGCTGTTCTCCTTCAAGTCAGCCGCCAGCATATCGGAGGCTATCAAATGGGCTTCAATATCGACAGGACTCAGTATACTACCGGTGTTCCTGGTAATTATATATCTGCTCAGGCATGGAAAACTCGATGACTTCTTTATCGCAGCCCGGGAGCAAAGAACAAGGATTTATATTATCGGCTGTTTAAGCGCTGCGGCAGGATGTATCGCACTCGCATTACTTGGAGCCCCCGATATTCTGGTAGCAGGTTTCATAACCGGAGTGTCCACAGCAGTCGTTTTTGCTATTATAAACCTCTGGTGGAAGATAAGTCTTCACACCGCCATCGTCGCTGCGTCGGCAACCGTATTGGTAATGATATTCGGATGGATTGCAGCCGCAAGTGTAGCCCTGGTACCTCTAACAGCATGGTCGAGAATTGAGCTTGAATGCCACTCACTCACCCAAACTGTTAGTGGCGCACTTCTCGCTACTCTTCTCGTATTTTTACTCTTCCAGCCGCTGGCAATGGTCTAGGTTACCGAATCACTTTGAGTAGATTCGAGGAATTTTTTATACCTTCCTGTCCGAGCCTTCCCAGTACTTATCTCTTAGTTCTCTCTTGAGTATCTTCCCTGAAGGATTCTTTGGGATGTCTTCGACGAATTCAACCGATTTCGGCGCCTTGTACCTGGCAAGTTTATCTTTGCAGAAATTAATAATTTCCTCTGCCGTAGCCGTCGCCCCTTCGTTAAGACTTATTACAGCATGGACCTTTTCAACCCAGTAAGAGTCCGGTATGCCAATCACTGCCGCTTCTCTGACCGCAGGATGGCCATAGAGGACTTCTTCTATCTCTCTTGGGTAAATATTCTCGCCACCGGACACAATCATATCCTTGCGCCTGTCAACGATATAGACATATCCCCTGTTATCATAGTAGCCGACATCGCCGGTATAAACCCAGCCGTCGATAAGTGTTTCACCGGTATCATCCGGCATATTCCAGTACTCCACCATCAGGTGCTTACTCCGGACGATTATCTCGCCCATTTCCCCCGGACCAACATCACTATTATCCTGGTCGACTATCCTGACATGAACACCATAACTTGGTCGTCCCGCAGAAGCCAGGATTTTCTGTTCTTCGGGAGACTTATCCACAACCTTACCGTCTTCCCTTGTGAGGTCAGAAATTTCCGGTCCGGTCTCTGTCTGCCCGTAGCCCTGGGCGAAAATAGGTCCCCAGGTCTCGATGCCTTTCTTCAGTACTTCGACCGGCATGGGCGAAGCCGCGTACCACATTCTCTTCAGGCTGCTTATATCGTATTTTTCCTTATCCGGCACAGCAAGCATAGCAACCAGGTGAGTAGCCACAATATCCATATCCGTAGCTTTCTCATCCTGGATGACCTGGAGAGTCGCCGCCGGATCGAACGACCGCTGGTGCATTATCACGTTACTGCCGGCAATGTAAAGGAATGCACGGAAGTGGTGTATTCCGCCGATGTGGAAGAGTGGCATTATCTGCACATGCTTATCACCGGGCTGCAGTCCCATTTCCATGACCAGGTTCTTGGTATTATCCATGAACCGGCTTTGAGTGTACAACGCTCCGCGTGGTAGTCCGGTCGTACCGCTTGTATAGACGATTGCCAGAGGGTCATCCTCGTCTACCTGTATATCCGGCTCTTCACCGGACTCATTTTCGAGCAGTTCGTCGATATTTGCCATATCGCCGGCTGTTCCTTCGACAGAAATGAAATTCTTTACTTTGTTGATTTTTCCTTTAAGCGATTTTATAGTTTCGATGAATTCCGGGCCTACCAGTAGAGTATTGGCTTCCGAGTAATTTATCAGGTATTCAAGTTCGCTTGCCTGCAGCCGGAAGTTAAACGGCGAAGCAATATAGCCGCCCTTCCAGGCAGCTCCGAAAAAATCGGCGTACTCAAGGCAGTTGTATGAAAGAATACCTATGACATCACCTTTCTTGACTCCCATTTTCCGAAGTGAGTTTATAAGACTGTTCACTCTTGTATTGTACTCGGAGAAAGAAATACGCCTGGACTTATAAATAAATGCCTCGCTGTCCGGGTGAAGCAATGCGTTCCTGTATAAAACATCCGCATACGTTCCTATGTTATAGCGACAAAGTTCTTTAAGAATATACTCATCTGTCATCGAACTACTCCTTATGTTAAATAATATCTTTATATTGACAGATTACTGCCACCGTAGTATATCTTGAAACATTCGTGATATTCAACGGTGAAATTAACAACATATCATAATAAGGGAGGTGAAAACGTGCTCACAGGATTTAAGACCTACCTGAAAGTAGCCTGGGCGTGTAAAACCCCGCTCGTACTAATCCTGGATAAAGAATACATCCCAATATCAAAGGAAATCCTGAATGAAATAGCTGCCGAAATCAGTGATAACTTCGAGTATATCAAAGACGTCGCCGACTGCGATGACGCCGCGCTGCTGTTCAAGGCAGCCGCCAGCGAACGGAAAGAAAACAGTGTCGGGCTTATCTTCGGTAAAACACCGAACGGTCTGCATGCCTGGAACCTGGCCATGTGTCCTGATGGATTGACAGAAGTGGAACCGCAGAATGCGAAGATGGGTAAAAGAAAAGGGTATCACTCGATAATGGTGATCATCTAGTCTCAGAACCTGTCTTTCAGACCTTTACGTATAAAAACCCTCTTCCAGTTGCCGCCGGTGGAACGCATTTCGAGTAATCTCGGCATATAGCGTATGAGTACCATCAACAGAATGATTACCGAAAACAGTACCCATTTGCCGGACTCGTATCCCAGCCAGGCAACGAATGGCGCGCATAACAATGCCAGGCTGTAACTGAACGTAGGGTACCGGGTAAGCAGCAAAGCCAGGATAAATATGCCGACCGCCAGGGGGATTGCCCTCGGCATCAGCAGGGCGAGAATACCTACGGCGGTAGCACCGCCTTTTCCTCCCCTGAATTTGAGAAATACCGGGAACATATGCCCAATAACAGACACTCCGGCTGCAGCAAGCTGTACGTTTTCCGGAGTGCCGAGCCACCTGGCTACCAGTATCGCCAGCGCACCCTTTGCCATATCCAGCAACAGGACCAGCAGACCCCAGCCGAATCCTACCCGGTAAATGGTATTCATCGCACCCATGTTCCGAGTACCGACTTCCCGTATATCCTCGCCTTTTATCTTACGCGTAACCAGGTACGCGAATGGCAGAGAACCCAGGAGATAAGCACATACTATGGCAATTATCGAACCGACGACTTCATTCATAGCAAATTGTTGCCGCAGCCGGTACTTACAGTGTACCTTCCTGCAACTCTATCTTTACATTCTCAGGAGCGGTAAGAAACGACATTTTGAAGGTTGGAC
>CAZBQL010000051.1:0-1228 GCA_964493985.1 uncultured Dehalococcoidales bacterium | reverse complement strand
CCATAATAGTTGCCCCATAATAAAGCCGTCTAATAGACGATGTCAACAAAAACTATACAGAATAACCGCAGTCCGGTTTCATTCCATCCAGGTGATTATGTTTCTTCGATAGTAACCTTAGTCATAACATCGCCGTTACTGATCCGTTTCAGGACATCCATCCCTTTAATCAACTGACCGAAGACGGAATGATGGTTGTTCAGGTGAGGTTGTGGAGAATATGTAATGAAGAATTGCGAGCCGTTGGTATTCGGGCCGGCATTCGCCATCGAAAGCGCTCCGGTCCCGTGCTTGTGACCGGTGAATTCATCTTCAAAAGTATAGCCGGGACCACCGGCGCCTGAGCCGGTGGGATCGCCTCCCTGTGCCATAAAATCCGGGATAACACGGTGAAATGTTACTCCGTCATAATACCCTTCCCTGGCCAGAAAAACGAAGTTGTTCACCGTTTTCGGCACGTCCTTAGCAAAAAGGTCCAATACGAGATTCCCTTTCTCCGTCTCGATGGTAGCGGTATATTCCCTGGTAACATCGATTATCATTTCGGGAGGTTCTGAATACTTCATAACTTACTTTTTATGTGCACTCAATATACTGAATACAGTGTACACTTTCTCCTTTCACGTATTTTTTACTGAATTGAATAAGAAAAGGGTCTCCATCCGATCACTTCGCGATGGAACCCTTCGGCATAGTCAAATCCCAGAACCCGGGCGTTCATCTTGGCTGCGTTCTTCAGCATCTCACCGAAATCCGGCCTATCGCCCACCTGGCTGCGGTGACACCTTATAGCGGATACTTTAATATCAACGGTGTCAGTAATATCTTCGAAATAGTTGTTCTGCATCCTTCCGCTGAACAGCATTTCACTGACACGGTGGGGTTCAAGACCTTCATCCAGTAATTCGGGAAATGCATAGGCGCTTCCGGCAGCAGGATACACCGCTTCAACGGTCGCATACCCCACTATCCTGTGGTCCCTGTGGTCCATGTATCTGCCGTGAGGATCGACAGTCACTACTATCTCAGGCTTGAAAATCCTTATCTGTCGAACGATATCTCTCCTCAACTCGGGAGTATTTTCCAGTCCCTGGTCAGGGTATCTAAGAAATACGACTTCCTTCACTCCAAGCATCTTGGCAGCAGCCAGTTGTTCTTTTTCCCTTATTACAACTAATTCTTCGGGGGTAGTTTCCGGATCATTGGTGCCTTTATCGCCGTTGCTTAT
>CAZBQL010000050.1:0-22243 GCA_964493985.1 uncultured Dehalococcoidales bacterium | reverse complement strand
AGACAAGCCTGAATACGGATTACTATTGAGGCTTATTATTGCTGTAGTTCCATTAGGCTTGTTAGCTACTAGCATTTACTTGTTGCTGTCAGGTGAAGATGTTGGTAAGCGTAAATTTTTTCACGAAATTCACAAAGAATTACGTGGCAATATCCAAGAAGAAAGGACTACCTATTGTTATTACACCCAATGATGGCGGGCAATTTACAGAAAATGCTAATTATGCTCTAAGTCAATGGGAAAGACAAACGCAGGCTGAGAGAAAAAATTATAGCTAAGCACTCACGTTCACAGAATGGTTTTTCGGTAGTTGATCCGTAAACTTATTGAACATTTCATCTGAAAGTGACTTTACCGTATTTCATTTACCTGCCGTAGTCCCCACACGGCAGTAAAGAAATGCCGTGTCCATTCATTAGCTATCTTCCGGTTGGAACAGAAAACGACACGAAGCTGTGGATGAAGGGCGTGTAACTCCGCAACGGCTTTGGCACAAAAGCTAGGGTTATAGTGATGTAACTTCTTAGGATTTAGAAAATCGGCATAGGGAGCTTCGATTACCAGGGCATGATTATTGCAGGCAGCCAGTTCAGCAAGCCTCTGATGCAATACCGGCATCGTACCAAAGTCAGCCAGGAGGTTATCCAGCGTTTTACGCTCCACTACCGCCAGCTCCTTGCCTTCCTCTATGAGAGCATAGTCTCCGGCAGCAATGGTGCCTCGATCAATAACCGCACCAGGGAAACGCCACGGGTACTTTTCGTTACTGTGTATTCGGATAACCATTTCGGCATCGCGCCTGGGTGAAACAAGCTTGAAGGAGGGACGATGCTGCTCGATGGACCTCTGGGTTAACCAGAAGATTTGCTCGTAACTTTCACCGGGTCTGCCCTTGTAGGATTTCTTGAGGAAGAGGAAATCGCACCGCTTGTAACGCTTCCGATCCAGTACTATTGAGATACGGCGGCCACGCTCATTAAAGGCAATGATATCCACCCTTTCCAACTCTTCCAGCACCTCGTCAGGTTCTGGTGGCGCCTCTTCGCGCAGGCAGAAGATATGTCTGCCTGCCGCCGGCCACTTATCCTGCGTGCGGAATACCAGCCAGGGCTTATCCCCTTTCAGAATCTGCAGGCGGTATGGAAAACGGTCGTTTTGTGTCCGCTCTAAAATCCAGGTCCCTTTCATAGCTAACTATGGTGATTATACTGCATAATACGCGGTATCTTAAAATGAAAGCTCTTGGTGTAAGGAACTCATATTGCACGTTTCATCGAAATGTCCAACGTGTTAGAAAGTCACTTTCAAATGTTTTGTTAAAACCCTTCGTCGTTGCATTTTGATAGCAAAATACACTACCTTATTAACGTCAACAGATTGCACTTGCTATTTTATTTTATCATGATAGAATTAACATACATCGGTTGTCTAGGCATTTATCTATTAACCAGCAATTGACAGGAATTATTGATGGAATCATTTGCCAAAATTGCAGCAGTTTTAGTCATTGCTTATCTTTTAGGATCAATTCCTACTGCAATTATTGTTTCGAAACGGATTTTGCGTATGGACATACGCAGCATCGGGAATGGGAATATGGGAGCACGTAATACATTTCACGAAATTGGACCAGCGTTCGGTATATTGGTTGCTATCATCGATTATCTAAAAGGGGCAGTTTCCGTCTTCATTGCTTATGCACTTGGTTTGAGCTTGGGTTGGCAATTGTTAGCTGGTATTTTTTCCATTCTTGGTCACGATTTCCCCGTTTTCGCCCGTTTTAAAGGCGGTAAAGGGGTAGCTACTTCCCTAGGAACGATGGCGGTGCTGTTCCCTGTACCTGCCTTTATCGGTTTAACAGTGTATAGCTTAGTATTCCTGTTTACCAGGAAGTCACTTGTAGGATTGGGTATAGGATGTGGTGCCATTGCCCTGGCTTTAGGGATTCTTCATCAGTGGGTATTCTTAGAATATTCTATAGCAGTTTTTCTGTTTATCCCAGTAAAATTATTGATAGACAGTCCGCAACGGAAGGCGTTGCTAAAAAGCAGTAAAAATTAACGACAATACTTTTTCAGGTTGTTATCAACAAGTGTCATTTCTTTATTAGTCCAGGTATTCAACTAATTCTGCCCTGAAATGCTCCAATGAGTCAAAGTCCTGCGAATAAAGCAGTTCACTTTTAAGTATACCAAAGAAATTCTTCGCAACCTTTCGACTCATGCTTTGACGGACTCCCATAGGTAGCATCCGTCGATATGCCTTGTGCTGGTACTGCCAACCCTGATCTGAGTGCAGAATCAAATTACATGAAGCCAGCTTTGCTTGCCGTGATAGTGAGATTGCCCGTTGTGGTGGCAATGACCTGGTACGTACCATCCCCGGCACTGACGACAAAGGTTCCCATATCGATAGTAATAGTTACCCCACCCGGGATAGACCCGTTTGCTTCATAAGTAGTGCCGCTGATCTGGGCACCAATAATTGTCTCAGTAGTGAAGGAGTAAGCATCGGTGGTCATGGAGTTACCGGCAAGATCATCAGCATCGACAGTGACATTAACAACCTGGAGGTAGGAGAAATCAGTCGGTGGATCATGGGTGAGAGTATAGTCGGCAGAGGTGCCGGTGATGACAGGGGTAACCGGATCACCTTCAACCGTCATAGAGATGGTCGCCTGGTCGACACCGGAGTCTTCATCCTGGACATGGACGACAATATTCGTATCGGCAGGTACGCCTGTGGCGCCGTTAGGCACGGTGACTGTCGATGTATGGTATTGGAATCCCACAGCCAGCAGTAACGGCGACGGCTTTTCCGACGGTTTGGGTCAACGGGCATTCGATGCGGAATATATCCTGTTCCTTTATTTTTCTCTATCCGGCTTCTCGCCATATTTCTCGCTCGCTTTGAGCAGAAGCTGGTCCAGGTCATCATCCTGGCCGGCTACTACGAGTACCTCTTCTTGACGCAGGACTTCTGACATTTTGGGATTCAGGATAATGTCATCACCACGCTGTAGAAGGACAAGTGTAATACCTTTGTCCGAATTTTGTGTAAATCCAATTTCTGAGAGCTTGTGACCGGAGAAATATTGCGGAACTGTTATCTTGGAAATACCGAAATTCCTGGCAACAGATATATACTCAACAACGTTCCGTGCCCGTACCAGGTGTGCCAGGCGCGTACCTGCATCCAGTTCGGGGTAGACCACGGTGTCGGCACCGATCCTGGTCAGTATCTTACCGTGAAGCTCATTGTTCGCCCTGGCTATAATGTATGGTATCTCGAAATTTTTCAGCAGTATGGTTGAAAGGACACTGCTTTCTATAGCGCTGCCGATGGCGACAATAGCAACATCAAAGGAACCGGCATCGAGGTCTTTGAGTGCTTCCTCGCTGGTCGCATCCGCCTGGGTGGCATGTGTTACTTCTGAAGCAACAGCCTCTGTACGGCGCTGGTCAATATCTACCGCCAGTACTTCGTAGCCGAGTAGACTTAAGGATTTTACCAGACTTGTGCCGAACCTCCCCAGGCCAATCACCATTACCTGTCTCTTCATGGTTCCCTCCTATCCTAACCTTATAGTGCCTCCGGGGTCATGGTAGTTGCCTGGCCTTTGTCTCTGTATGAGAGCAGATGCCAGTGTAACAGGCCCCAGACGCCCGATGAATATCGTAGCCATGATTATAATCCTGCCTGCCACAGATAGTACCGGTGTGATTCCAGTACTGAGACCAACGGTTCCGAAGGCAGACACAGCCTCAAATAAAGTAGACAATAGTTCGGTCTTTTGCGTAACGCTCAACAGAAATATAGCAATAATTAACACCAGGAGAGAGAGTAGAACAATCGTTAACGCCCGGCGTATCTGCAGGATATCAATGGTGCGTCGGAAAGCACCGACTGACTGCTGTCCTCGTAAGGTACTCTTCAATGTGACCATGAGCAGACCGAAGGTATTGACCTTGATACCTCCTGCCGTGGAACCGGTTGCCCCGCCGATAAACATCAACACCATTGTGAACAGTAAAGTGAACGGCATCATCGCGGCAACATTGAGTGTTGTGAATCCGGCGGTCCTCGCAGTGACCGAGTGGAAAAAAGAAGCCAGTAGTTTCCCCGGCAGCGTTAGAGTTCCCAGTGTCGAAGGATTGTTGAACTCCATAAGTAGCGTAATGGCCCATCCTGTTAGTAACAGCTCTGCGGTTGCAACCAGAATTACCTTGGAATCAAGCGATAGCTTGCTGAATTTTCGCTTTCGGTATATATCATCAAGGACCACGAAACTTATGCCGCCCAGGATAATGAGAACAGAAGTAGTAAGGACGATAGTTGCATCACCCTGGTAAGCCTGCATGCTTGTTGAACCTTTAAATATATCAAAGCCAGCATTATTAAAAGCCGAGATGCTGTGAAATATGGACATCCAGGCTGCTCTGGCCAGTGATTGGTTCGTGGAAAAACGGATAAAGAATATCACTGCACCGATAACTTCAAGAAACAGAACGAACAATGCCATTCTCTTAAGGAGGCTGGCAGCGCCGCCTATCAGGGATTGTCCGAGGCTTTGACCAACAATTAAGCGCTGTTGTAGTCCGATTCTCCTTCTTAAACCAAGCAGAAGTAAGGTGACGCCCGTCATAATGCCAAATCCGCCAAGTTGTATGAGAATCAGTATTATGGCCTGGCCAAAAGGACTCCAGTGCTGGGCGGTATTTACCACTACCAGTCCGGTGACACATACCGCTGAGGTTGCTGTAAATGCGGCGTCAATGGCGGAGCTGAATTCTCCACTGGCGGTAGAAACGGGCAGCCAGAGCAGAACTGTACCTGTCAGGATGAGGAACAAGAAACTATAAATAAGGGTACGGGCTGAAACATCTGACCTTCGTTTTCCCGAGGGCAAAGAAACCCGTCTTGCCGGTGGTCTCCGGTTTTTCCTTTTCATGACTCGATCGAGTTTCACCACTATTCAGTCTTCTCTGTCATTTTTTATTGCGAGAACCGCATTTGATACAGGTCATTGAAATCGGTACAGTCCAGGTACTATTCCAACTACACTTCCGGCTTCATTTCCGGTGGGGCAACTTCAGCCGTGTCTCGACTTAAAAGAAAGCAGTTTCGTCGGTCGAATCCGTTTTTCTCTGACAGCAATGCGACAAGGGATTTATGGCAATGACCGATGGAGTTAATTCAATATCTGGAACGTCTCGAGAATGTGATTGAACTCAGTCTCAGCCTGGACTTGCGTTTCTATACCGGAAGCGACGTGTATTTCCCATGCCAGATCACCATGCCGAAAACAGACCATTCTGGAAACAGCGGGTAACGTCTTCTTTTCTCCCGATCCGTTAGTGGAGGAAGCGGTCCAGGAGAAAATGGCTGCCTGGCCTTCCATGTCGCCGATCATCACAGAAAAACGTTCATCGAGTTTGAAATCTGAGAAAATAGTCTCGCCTTGTGCCAGCATTCCGGTCAGGACATGAGTTGCCGTATCGGTTGAGGAATCCACGGGCCAGGCATATATCGATATCTCGTTTAACCCGGGGCTGCTCGTGGCGAATGTCGAACACAGACCGATGTCCGTGTACCGGGTTACGGTTTCATTCCTGATATCTATGCGTGTAACTGAGTACCCTGCAGGATACTCAAAAGAAAAGTGCCCGATGCCTTCCTTCAGAGAGAATACTTTATAGTCAGGACTACCACAGGAAGTGGATAATAAGGATAAGAAAATTAAACCGGTAACGAGTAATTTCCATTCGAGCAGTTTTCTCATATACTATCCGTCATAATAATTTATTCACCCCCGGCAAAGATAATGGCAAACTCGCCGGCATGCTGCACGAAATAGACTACGGTCCAGACGAACATAACAAAATAGAAGAACCAGAGGAAAGCAGTCATGCCCCCGTGCCCCTCTTTAATCTCACCTGCATAATTTGTCGAATGAGCTTCGGTATCGTGAACAGAGTATCCATGTCCGCTCCTCAGCAGTAATATTTGAGTGATTAGAAAAGCCAAAATAATGCCAAGCGTCCAGAAAAGCGCTTCGATACCCAGTGAATGATTCAAACTACTTTCCATTATTAGGCTTCACCTCCTTTCCTGCTCTCCCTGTCAATTCCCCCTGATTTTCCTTAGGCGGTTTTTGCTTTCGAAAGACCTGGTATTTTGCATCTTCGACATTATGGAATTGCCCGGACCTGATTCCCCAGACGAGAAAACCCAGGAATACCAGGCCCACAACTCCGGTAACTATCGTCAGACCAATTGTGGCTTCATCCATTTTTACCTCTTCATATTTTGAGCGAATGGGTCGGTGTAGAGAGGAGCCCACTTGCTGTTATAGTCTTCAGGCTTGGAAAAACCCTGCTCGTAGAATATTACTTTGAATATCTCATCGTCGCTCAGGGCGTATTTCCATGGCGGCATATTGGTGGTCTCCACACCCTCTCTCACTTTCCACACCCAGCGTCCGTAATTAGTGAAATCTTCACCGCTTTCCTGGAAGTTAGCCGGCTCGGGGTTAATATAGCCGCCTGGCTCAGTACTGGAGGCCGGGCCGTCTCCCATGCCATCACTGCCATGGCACTGGGCGCAATATAGCTCAAAGATGTCCTTGCCCTCCATAAAGTCCTGCTGCGTGCCCGCAATACCAGGAACGATATGTGTCCGGTCGTTAAAGTCATCTCCTTCCTGGTCTGATATCTCACCGTCTACCGTGCGAAATGCGCCAAGGGCAAAGCTCATCTCGTAAGTGTTAATTGTCCATCGTGTCTCCTCGTCAAGAGACCAGCCCCAGGGCGGCATGTCCGTACCCGGTACACCCTCGCTCACTCTCCAGAAATGGTAGTTATCACCGGGGAAATTGGTTATTCTTTCATTAAGGTTAGCCGGGTGGGTCAGCGTTTGCCGGGCATAGGGTCCCTGGCCGTTAGCAGAACAACCGTGACAGCGCAGGCACTTTTCGGTAAAAAGCACCTTGCCTTCTTCAAACAGGCCTGTCCACTGTTCTCCAGCGTCTTCAGGTCCCGAGTAGGTCTGGTTTTCGGCGTCATAATTCATTCTCACCTGCATCATAAGGGGCATATTGGGATTACTTTTATCACGGTACTCAGACGGTACCGGAGGCTGGAATGACCGAGTATCCATGTCTTCGCTGCCCAGACTTTGCAGATAGGCAGCGAGGGAGTCAAGTTCCGTTTCCGAAAGAAAGGCAAAAGCGGGCATAATGGAACTTGGCGAGACACTCCTGGGGTCTGTATGATGAGCAATATGCCATTCAGTGGGTACCTTTCCTCCTATTTGACCCAGGGACGGGCCGGTACGCTCTGTGCCCAGGAAGTTTGGTACCGAGTAGTAGTAATCGCCGGATTGAGACTCGTATCCCATTGCCCAGTCCTGAGGTCTTACGAACTGGTTGTGGCAGTAAAAACAGCCCAGACTTTTATACAGCGTCTGCCCATCTGTTTCCATAGCAGAAAGCTCGTGCGAACGCCAGCTCGGGGTCTGGTAGGTAAACATATATGGCATGGCGACAACCATAAATGTCATGACACTGAATACTGCCATGCCGCCAAATACCACTGCCGGCATGCTGATTTCCTGCTGGCTTCGCCTCATGAAGGCAGAATGAGGTTTGGTAGTCTTTCCTTCGACCGGTTCATGGACCTCTTCTCGGTGTGCATCCCGGCCCTTTATCATGGTCATGATGATGTTATACCCGACCAGGAATCCAGCGATAGCGACCAGCCCACCGGAAACGGCACGCCAGATGAAACCCACCCGGAGTGTTGGTAGCGTTTCCACCACGTTTATGTGACCCCACCAGTTACCGTTCTGCTGCAGACCGACCACCGTCATGGCGGCGAAGAAAGATAAGAAGCCGATAAATGCCAGCCACCAGGTGAACCTCATCAGCTTTTGGCTGTAAATCTTGAAACCTGTAATCCGGGGAATTATCCAGAAAGCGGCGCCCACAGCGAGAAAGCCGAAGCCGCCAAGCAGATTAATATGAGCATGGCCTACCGCCCATTGCGAGAAATGCAAAAAGGCATTAGTATCACGCAATCCCTGCAATGTCCCTTGCAGGGAGCCCAGGAAGTACATCACAAAACCTGCGAAGATAAACTGTAGAGGAGGATTACCGATCAGTTTGTGCCAGGAACCCCGCATTGTCAGACCAATATTAGTGAAGAAAGCAAGTACCGGTACCATCATCAGGACCGTCATGACTACAGCGATTGTCTTGAGCCACTCCGGTATCGGTGACTGCAACAAGTGGTGGCCGCCAACGCCGGTATAAAAGAAAGCGATACTGAAGAAAGCTATCAGCGAGAGTAAGTGGCTGTACAATGGGCGGTTTATCATCTTGGGTATGAAATAGTACCAGGCGGGAATACCCAGAGTAGTAAACCAGAGTCCGAGGACGTTGTGCCCGTAATACCAGTTGAAAATAGCGTCCACGGTCCCGTTAAGTGCCCCGGCAGGCGGGCTCCACATCACATTGCCGATGAAGTAGACTATGGGGAACCAGAGCATGGTGCCAAGGTAATACCACAAAGTAACATATAACTTTTTCTCTTTACGGGCGAGGATGGTTGCATAAACTACGACAGCCAATATAAGTAATGTAACCATAACGGCGACGTCTATCGCCCAGGGTAACTCGGCATATTCTCTTCCCTGACTACCACCGAGCATAATCCAGATGATGCCGCCGATAATGGCGCCGTTCCACAAATAGGCAGCCACTTTGGCAAGGCTGGAAAAACGCAGGGGGCGAGCGCAAAGACGGGGAGTAATCCATAACATGGTGCCCAGCAGACCAGAGCTTACAAAACCAAAAAGGACACCATTGGTGTGAGTCGGACGTATACGCCCGAATGTCAGCCAGTCTTGCCCTCCAAGGAAATCAGGGAAAAAGAACTTAATAGCTACCAAAAAGCCGAAAGAAGCAAAAATCCCAAACCATAATACGGAAAAGAAAAACCAGGTTTTTGAGGCACTATTACCTGCCCTCAGTTCGTCTTCACTGGGAATCATCAGGCTGTTTTCTTTGGCTTGTGCACTCACAGGACGTCTCCTTTTCGGTTCGTCTAAGCTATCATTTCACAGTGACATAAACACGCACCGCCTGTTGCGGTTCAAGCGGTGTGTTGTCGTTATTTACCAGTTGTACCCAGAAGACATGCATTCCAGGCTGGACGTTATTCCATGTATAAGACGTGTCCGTTGATATCACATAGGTTCCGTCTGCGGAAAGAGCGCTATTACCCTGCTCCATCGGTGGCGTGACATCCATGTAATAGACGATATGTCCTTCTCCCGGGCTGCTTTTTTGCCCGGTCTTGTCCACCAGATCAAATCTCTCTACAAAAGTTCTGATAGTAATAGTGTTCGATGAGATGGTGGATTCGGCTGCCGGATTTATGATGAGTACTCTGGCATCCTGTGGCATAACCGGTTCAGGATGGCATGCGGCAAGCGGCAGAAGAATAAGTAAGAATAATATCAGCCCAACGGGTCTCTGCAGGATCGGTGCTTTTTTCATCCTTAATCCTCCCGCAAAATCGAATACGATAATCAAGAATATAGCATCCGGATGGAAAAACAGCGTTGAATTACATGTACTTGACAATAAATAATATTAATCATATAAGTCGCACTGTCGAATAGTTATAAAATTGGGGATAAAATTATTACAAAACTGTGACATTTAGAACCAGATAATGGTCCTGTCCTGAGCTAGCTTGGCCAAAAATTAGTGTGAATAGCGGCGGCTGTCACATGCCCGGCAACCGCAAGCAGGAAAATCCACCAGTAATAGGCATGAAACCTGTAGAAAACTTTGTAAACACGGGACTTTACCGGGTTTTTCTGAGTAAAAAAATCAACGAGGCTGGTAAATGTCCTGCAGGAAGCAAATTGTATCGAGAACGAACCTAGAGTACCGAATGCGAATCCGAGAATAAACCAGTGTTCCAGAGCATCGGGGTCATCGGGTCCCGGCAATAACTCGGTATGTATCGTCGCCGACATAACATGTATTGCCAGGACAACCAGGAATGACCACCAGTAATACGAATGGTATTTATAAAAAAATTTATAAGCTTTGTTTTCAAGAAGGTTGTTATTCGTAAAACGACTCATCAGGCTTATAAAACTGCGGCAAGACGCGAAGGTTGCCAGGGATGCCACAAGGGTGACAAATCCCAGCACCACTGCAATTCGCTCGTAATAGATACCTAAATCACCAACCATTCGATGCCTTCACTTATAGTCGCTATTCCATTTTTAAGCTTATTCTTCAGTTCGGTTGCCGGTTTCTTTAAAATCAGTTTTCGGGTTTTTCCTGAAGTCCGTAACCACTCCTACTTCTTGAGCAGCTCCTGCAGTTCTTTCCCGTTTCTGGAATTGAGGACATTATTGGATTCAAGCCACCCGCGGCGTGCCTGGTAGATGCCGAAACGCATGAGATCAAGCCCAGCGGTGCTGTGGGCGTCCGTGGAAATAACTATCATTACTCCCATATCTTTAGCCATCTTACAGTATATATCATTAAGGTCGAGACGTTCTGGCTGGGCATTCAATTCCAGGGCACAATTACGATCTCTGGCGACCTTCATCAATTGTTCCATATTAACATCATACGGTTCACGCTCACCGATTATCCGGCCGGTAGGGTGACCTAAAATTGTAAATACGGGGCTGCTTTCGATGGCCCGAATGATACGTTCCGTCTGCTTTTTTTGTGAGAGGTTGAATTTATGGTGTACCGAGCAGACCAGCAGGTCAAGCTTTTTCAGAACGCTATTATTAAGGTCAAGAGAGCCGTCTTCAAGGATATCAACCTCGATACCTTTGAGTAAGGTAAAGTCCTTGAGTTTCCTGTTTAGCCTGTCAATCTCTTCTATCTGCTCTTCCAGGCGTTTCTCGTCAAGACCATGGGTCATGCTCAGCCGCTTCGAGTGGTCGGTGATGGCCAGGTATTCATAGCCTTTTTTCTGGGCGGCTTCTGCCATCTCTTCGATACTGTTACGCCCCTCGGTATTGTTGGTATGAGAGTGCAGGTCTCCTCTGATTTTCCTGATCTCTATGAGCCTGGGAAGTCTACCCTCCCGGGCGGCCTCAATTTCACCCCTTTGCTCGCGTAGTTCCGGTTCGATATAGGGCAGTCCGACCTGCTCATAAACTTCTTCTTCTGTTTTACCGGCGATGCGTTTTTTCCCTTTAAAGACGCCGTATTCATTTATCTTCAGGTTTTTCTTAACGCCCATCTGCCGTATGGCGATGTTATGGGCTTTCGAACCAGTGAAATAGTGAAGTGCCGCGCCGTAGCTCTCCCCGGATACTGCACGGAGGTCGACCTGGAGTCCGAAACGCAGCACTACCGTTGACTTTGTTTCGCCTTTCGCTATTATCCTGTCAACATCTTCGTACTTGACGAACCGTTCCATCACGTCCGAGTCTCCGGTATGGGTAACCAGGATATCTACATCTCCGACTGTCTCCATTCTACGACGATAACTTCCGGCGGCTGTTACCTTTTTTACTCCTTTTATCTTGCGAAGGTAAGATAAAAGGGACTCGGTGGCTGATTCAACTGCCGAGAGTTTCAACCGCTCTTTGCTTCCCCTTGCCTTGCCTTTCCGCGTGATATCGTCAAGAATTGCCTGTTCTATTTTTTCGCCGTAGCCGGGTAGCTCCCTGATTTTCTTTTCTCTTGCCGATGCTTCCAGCTCTTTAATGGTGCTGATACCCAGCTCCTGATGCAATCTGGCTATCCGTTTTGGACCGAGATCGGCGATGTCCATCATATCCAGCAGTTCAATTGGGACGGTCTTCTTCAGTTCTTCCATCTGGGAAAGCCTGCCCGTCCTGACCATTTCAATTATCTTGTTAGCCAGGTCTTTTCCAATACCAGGCAGTTCCGAGAGGTCTTTGCCTTCTTTCACCATGTCATACAGGTTCTGTGACAGGTCAAGAATAGTACGCCCTGCGGTACGGTAGGCTCGCACCCGGAACTGGTTAGCGCCATCAATCTCCAAAAGGTCAGCGTATTTATTGAACGTTTCGGCTATCTCAGGATTATGAACAGGCATCAGTCACCTCATGTAAGAGTGTGATAAAGTAAAAATTCTACAATCCAGTCTAGTTATTTGCTCATATCAAAGTCATAAAAGGTAAAATCAAATTATTACAAAACTATGACATTTTACGACTGCTGTCATTAATCGAGTACGGATTGCTTGATGGCTTAAATATAACTTATGCTAGATAATGGATGTTAGCAATGAATACATTCGCAATTATCATACTCTTTGCTCTTGTTCTGGAGTTCTCTTTGGAACTGACAGGAAACATACTGAATCTAAAGGCTTTACGATCAGAATTACCGCCTATCCTGCAGGGGATATATAATCCGGAAGATTACCGTAAATCTCAGGAATATATTCGTATCAATACACGTTTTGGTCTGGTAGACAGCAGCTTTACGTTGTTGCTTCTGGTAGCGTTCTGGTTCTCCGGGGGTTTTGACTGGTTAGACCAGGTTGTCAGAGGGTGGGACTTTGTCCCAATAGTAACCGGACTGCTGTATACCGGAATATTGGTCTTTGCATATAGTCTTATTAAGTTACCGTTGAGCATTTACCATACTTTCGTAATTGAGGAACGCTTTGGTTTTAACAGGACCACTCCACGCACTTTCTTCCTGGACAGGGTGAAAGGACTCGTTCTTGCTTTGCTGTTTGGTGGAGTGCTCCTGGCGGCTATCCTGGCGTTATTTAATTACGCCGGCTCATACGCATGGCTCTACTGCTGGGCGATAGTAATTGTATTTTCCCTGGCGATGCAATACATAGTCCCATCTTTGATAATGCCATTGTTCAATAAGTTTTCACCGCTGGAGTCAGGAGAGCTTAAAAAGGCTATTTTACGATATGCCCGATCGGTAGATTTCCCTGTAAAGAATGTTTTTGTCATGGACGGGTCGAAGCGGTCCAGTAAATCAAATGCTTTCTTCACGGGGTTTGGCCGTAATAAGCGCATAGCTCTCTTCGACACTTTGATAGCGCAACACAGTGTTCCCGAGATGGTAGCCGTTCTCGCTCATGAAATCGGACATTACAAGAAAAAGCATGTTCTCCAGGGACTGATAATCAGTATTTTACACACGGGAGTGCTCCTCTTTTTGCTGTCACTATTCCTGGACAGCCCGGGTCTGTTCCAGGCTTTTTACATGACCAATCAGTCTGTATATGCCGGACTATTGTTTTTTAGCTTGCTCTATACTCCGATAGAATTAGCGTTATCAATTGTATTGCAGGTTATTTCCAGAAAGAATGAGTACGAAGCCGATCGTTTTGCGGCAGAGACTATAGATGATCCCCGTAGTCTCGTCGATGCTTTGAAGAAACTCTCTTCGACAAACCTGTCGAATTTAACACCGCACCCTTTCTATGTTTTTCTTAACTATTCTCATCCTCCGCTTCTACAGCGTGTACAGGCAATCCAGGATGTAAAGAAGAAGAATTCTCCAACCTCAGTTTAGGAGAAAATAACAACGATTACCGGGCATACGACTGGAGTATGCAAACAATAAACAAGTTAAACGAATCTGATTTACCTGTAATAATCCATAGGTAATCAGGACAATCTATAAAAAAAGCGATTAATTTATTACGGTACAAACCTCGCTTACCGGTTTTCGATCTCTCGTTGGAGACTCCGCCGGATAACCAAGTGGTATTAAGGCAACAATATCCATCGTTTCCGGTACTTTAAGGATTTTCTCTATTTCGCCTTTGCTCTGAGGTAGTGGCCCGGTCATCCAGACTGCACCGAGTCCCATCTGATGCAAGGCCAGTAACAAGTAAGCAATTGCTGCCGACACCGATTGAATTCGCGAGTCAACAGTAGTCGACCATTTAAGCATTTCAGCGGCACGAGTATCAGTTTGCGCTCTTTTTGCCATCGCTTCGTTCATTGGATTGGTAGCTTGATTAGTACCGACGGCAATAACAGCCGGGGCAGCACTCAAAGGCATGCGCGGGGCAGGTGGAGGTGAACCGGGGGGTGGCGCAGGACGAGCTTGGGCCATCTCTGGCCAGGAGGACATGTAGCTCATCCCTGACTGCACGGCGTCGGCGATGGCTTTAATAGTATCCTTATTGAGGATGACATAAAAGTGCCAGTTTTGCTGATTACCTCCATTTGGCGCCCATGTGCCGAGTTCAATAGCATCGAGTATTAATTGTTCCGGTACCGGTTTATCCTGCCAGTTTCTAATCGAGCGGCGGGACTTGATTAACGTTGTAAACTCACCTGTCTGCATTGTTCAGTTTCCTCCATATTCTTCCTGATAAGTAATGGTAAAATTATTATGTGTCAGTTTCTTTAAATTTACAAGGAGCAGGATATTTTACCGGGAGGAGTAAAATACCTGACTCTATCATATCACTCGTATATGTAATTGTTGAATATACGATCCTGTTTAATCCCGGTAACTTTGGAAATATAAACCTGCGTCTAAGACTGAATTCCAGTGTAATCATTCCTGCTTGACGTTCCTGCGTATCATACATAGAATAAAAGCATCCCTTTATATGAATGTCATATCAGGAGAAGTTGAGTTGCATTCTCCGTCAACAATAGAATTTTCCTCAGGCGATATTTACTTACTGATCAGTACGGTAGACCCGGACCTGCTGAGCAAGATAGACTCTATTTCGAGTGATCATGAATTCATTGAAAACATGATGGAACAAGGAGCGGTAAGGGTCTTTCACAGGATAATGCTCCTCGACGAAAACGAATTGACGACGAGTATCACTCCCAGGTTTCTCTTTGAGGTATTGCTTAGAACGGCACGATTCGAGTTAAAAAACCGTGGCTATACGGTCGAACGGTCATCCTCGATGAAAGTTCCTGTTTTCGACAGCCAGGATGTAGTTGATTTCATGGAAAACAGAGAAGTGGTCAGATACCTGGCCGATATGCTTACATCCTTTACAAAAATACAGAGTTACACTATCCCGATCAGAGTGCGAAAAGGGTTCTGGCGACGGATCAGGTTTAATGATATGGATATAGACAGCCTGATGAGATATTGTCAAACGGTCGAGGAAGAGTCTCGCTTCAGGATTTATAAACGCATAGCTGATCTGTGTCTCTTCTTACTTGGGATATTTCCTGAGTATGTCACGCCGGTATTAAGCAGTTCCTTTCCCGGGCAAACAGGTCCGGGAATGTTCGGTAGAATGAGACGTTCCGCGCGGGAATACATCGAGGAAGGCAGGCGTTTTTATAAACTGGCGGCAGAACACCGGGACTCGTCCAGAGCAGGACTAACCGGAGTTATGCTATTGCTGCATGAGCAATTCGATCTGGCCAGAAAACCTTTAAACTATATCTCAGAAAATCTCATTCAGTTTAAAAAAGTGAAGCTTTTCCCATCTACTTCCTGAATCATATCCCGGTTACACACTATCAAGAAAGAGTTCAAATAATCATGACAATAACAGAAAAAGATAGGGTGTATACCTGCGATCACAAAAACAGAGTTAGTTAACCGTTTACAGACAGGATGTCAATAAAAACCGAGAGATAAACATGCTTACTACATTATCGGGACTAATAGTCTCGTCTAGAAGAAGAATAATAGACGTGATTGGTGGTAACCGACCGTTTATCATAGTCTGGCTTGCGCTTTTTATCTCTGTTATCGGGATAGCCATGGTTAGTCCGTTGCTCCCGGTATTCGTAAAAGAAATGGGTGCCAGTGGAATCTGGCTTGGACTTGCTTTTTCAGGATTCACCTTGTTACAGGTACCACTTATGCCGGTAGTCGGAAAGCTGGCGGACAGGTTCAACAAGAAACTTTTTCTCTGGCTCGGATTGATAATATATACAATCTCCGCTCTCGGGTATTTTTGGGCTCCCGGATATCAGGAACTGGTTATATTCCGAATCTTTAGCGGGATAGGTTCAGCGATGGTAATGCCTATTGCTTTCTCTTACATCGGTGAACTGGCCCCTTATGGTTATGAAGGCAGATACATGGGCTTGTTCAGTATCGCCATGATAGCGGGATTCGGTGTCGGACCGATGCTAGGAGGAGTTATTCACGACAGCTTTGGGACTGGTGCCACGTTTATTGTTATGAGCGCCTTAAGTTTCCTGGGATTTCTCATTATTCTCTTCTTGTTACCCCAGACACCGTCAAGACCAGGTAATGATGTTATCTCGCAGACAGTTGAGGAAGATATAATTTCAGTTTCATTTTTCTCGATACTACGCGATATGACAATGCGCAGTATTGTTATCCTGCAGATGGTTATCGGTCTGCTTTTCGGGACAATTCTTGCTTTTATTGGTATCTGGATGACCACCGAAATTGGAACATCCGTAGCGTATGTAGGTATTGTGCTGTCGATACGTTCACTAGTAACCGGCATATTTGCCTACCCGGCGGGCTGGCTGGCAGACCGATTAAACAGGGTCGTTCTCGCTACCCTGGGGATAGGAATCGTAGTAATCTGTACGTTTTCTATTCCGTGGTTGAACAGCTTCTTACTATTAATAGTAATATTTATCATTATGGGAATTTCTGAAAGTATTGCTATGCCTTCTATTTCGGCTATTACTGTTGAAAAAGGACGCATTATGGGAATGGGTTCCGTAATGGGTTTTTTCAACATGGCAATGTCACTAGGATTGTTTATAGGCTCAATGGCCGGAGGACTGGTAGACGAAGCATTTGGACTGGCGGCAGTGTTTCGAAGTGCTGCGTTGCTTGGTCTGACAGGTATTATTGTATTCGATATCATGATGCTGAGGAATTCAAAAAAATTACTCTATAATAAAATAACGGAAGAATGTCTGTAACTTAAATAATCGTTATAAACTCTCAGGAGGAGGACACTATGGAATATCGTACACTCGGAAAAACCGGATTACGCGTATCTGAAATCGGTTTTGGATGCGGTAACGTGGGCGGCTTGATGGTGAGAGGAACGGAGCAGGAGCAACTTGAAGCAGTGGAACTCGCTATACAACTGGGTATCAACTACTTCGATACGGCACCTGCTTACGGGAATGGTCAGTCGGAGATAAACCTTGGGAGAGTACTGAAGCAAATTAAGGAAGATGTATTTGTCGCTACAAAAGTAGGAATCGGAGTCGAAGATTCGAACGATATAGAAAGCTGTGTGAAAAGATCTCTGGAGACAAGCCTGAATCGACTCGGTCGTGACTACGTGGACGTTTTTCAACTTCATACCCCGATATCTCCGGAAACCGGAAATGCTGGTCAGAATTGGAGATTAAGCCTGGAGCAAGTGCTGGGTAAGAACGGAGTCGCCGAAGCGTTTGAAGTCGTAAGGTCCGAAGGACTTATTCATTTCCTGGGCTTTACCGGCCTTGGTGACACTGACGCGTTGCACGAAGTGATCAAAAGCAGACGATTCGACCTTGTACAATCTTATTTCAACCTGTTAAATCCAAGTGCCGGTATTGTTGTGCCCCCTGGATTTAAGGGGCAGGACTTCCGTCAACTCGTCAATGTGGCAGCGGAAGATGATATGGGAGTAGTGGTAATCAGGGCCATGGCCGGTGGTGCTCTTGGAGGATCGGTTGCTCGTACCGGATATGCGGCACCTTCAATTGGCGGAGGATTGGCTCCCGGTTCGGAATATAAGGACGATGAAGCACGAGCCGGGAAACTTGATTTTCTTGTTAACAATGACTTGAACAGCATACCCCAGGCAGCCGTAAGGTTTGCTCTCGATAATCCTGATATATCTACCGTATTGGTTGGTTATTCTAATGATACTCAGATAAGGGAAGCCACTGCCTGTTCAGGGAAGGATTCGATTCCGGAATCAGCGATAGAAAAACTGAGAAATTTATGGGCTTCCGATTTTGGTATCTAAACTGTAAAAGGAAAGTTGATGTAATTAATATACTAAGGGAGTGATGAAGCGGTACAAGCGTAATGAAAATCCATATCAGGGAGGTATTGAAATGAATCCTGGAAGCAAAGTAGCAATTATCACAGGTGCGGGTAGTGGTATCGGCAGAACAACTGCACTCGCATTTTTGGCCGATGGGTATAAGGTTGCTTTAGCCGGACGCCGTTTGCCGGCTCTTGAAGAGACTATAGCAATTGCCGGCAGTCATTCTTCCCACGCTATAGCCATACCCACGGACGTTACAATTCCGGAACAGGTTACGAATCTTTTCTCTAGAACAAGGGAAACCTTCGGGAGAATAGATGTTGTCTTCAATAATGCCGGAGCTTTCGCCCCGTCTGTCGCTCTGGAAGATATTACTCTTGAACAGTGGAAAACCGTTATCGATACCAACCTGACCGGTATGTTCTTGTGTATCCGGGAAGCGTTTCGAATTATGAAAAACCAGGTCCCAATGGGAGGACGTATAATTAACAATGGGTCCGTTTCAGCCTATTCGCCACGACCGAATTCAGCACCGTATACGGCCAGCAAACACGGCGTTACCGGACTTACGAAGAGCGCCGCGCTGGACGGTCGAAAATACGATATTATCTGCAGCCAGATAGATATCGGAAATGCCCGGACTTCAATTACATCCAGGATGACCGCAGGAGTTCCTCAGGCCGGCGGGACGGTGCAACCGGAAGCAGTGATGAATGTGGATAACGTGGCGAGTGCCGTCTTATATATGGCAAATCTGCCGCCCGAAGCGAATGTTCAGTTTATGACGATCATGGCAACGAAGATGCCCTTCATCGGACGTGGATAGTACCACTCAAGCGAATGCACTTTCATCTTTCAAGCTGGTCTAAGAAATCTCTGAAAAAGTTCCCTCTCCCCACCGCGGGAGAGGATTAGGGGGCTACATGCAAATCGTTACTTTTCACCCTCACCTAACCTCTCCCGTCGAGGAAGAGGAATATCCTGATTTATATCAGGTGATGTTAATCAGAAGTTTCCTAAATAAACGACCGTTCTGTTATCCGGACAGGTTTTTCGAATCTTTCCAGGTTAAAAAGATCAATGTCCTGGAAAGAAGTTTTTCCGTTCAATATCAATTCAGCCATTATTCTACCGACAGCCGGTGAATGCATGAAACCGTGTCCGCTGAAACCACATGCCAGGTATACTCCATCAATGCCGGGTGCCTTACCGAGAATGGCAATGTTATCCGGTGTATCGGAATGAAGCCCTGCCTGTGCTCTCATGATGCCGATATTTTCAAACACCGGAAATCGATAGCAAATTTCGGGACCGAGGACATTCGTGAAATATTCCCAGTCTATTGACGTGTCAAAACCTTCATGCTCCTCCGGATTACGCCTGCCGAAGATAAGGCACGGACCTTCGCGGCGCAGCCAGAGTCCGCTGTGAAAATCGACAATCATAGGAAATTTGTTCCAGATATGGCTTTCAAAAAATTCCGTGTGATGAATGGTCTCGGTAATAAAAATGTGGCGCTTCGACGGACGGACCGGAATATCCAGACCGATCATTTTTCCGACCGGTCCCGCATATGGCCCGGCGGTATTGACTATAACCGGAGAGCTGTATTTTCCTGCGGTTGTCATTACCTCTTTCATTCCGTCCTTCTTTACATCTATACCGACAACTTCGGTATCTTCGATTATTTTTACGCCACGTTCCCGGGCGGCTGATGCGAAGCCGTTTACCACGGAATAAGGATCGGCATACCCGTCGCTTTTGCAGAATGAACCTCCCAGGATACCATCCGGTCGCAACTGCGGCACCATCTCCAGGACTTCAGAAGGTGAAAGGAGACCAACTTCCAGTCCCAGGTTACGCTGTAGTTCTACGTTCTGTCGGAGAGTTATCATATCATCACCGGTTGTTGCCAGCATAAGGTACCCGTTTTGCCGGAAATCCGCCTGATGTCCGGTCTCATCCTCGAAACAGGAAAAGAACTCTACACTCTCCATGGACAAACGGATATCCGCCTCAAGAGAGAACTGCTGCCTGATACCGCCGGCACATTTTTCCGTTGAGCCGGAGCCGATGTAATTCTTTTCAAGGACAATCACATCGCTGCAACCCTGTTTTGCCAGGTGATAGGCTATACTGCTACCGGTAACACCGGCGCCTATAATCAATACGCTGGCTGTTTTCACGTCGATCTCTGCATAAAAACCTGTGATTCTACATAGATATTCTACCAGAATGCTCGCGTTTGGTCTGGTCAAGTGAAATATGAGAAAATATTATATATAGTTTATCTCACTGTTATAAACATGAAGACATTCGTGAACATATGGTGAGGGGAAGGGAGAGCTGATGAAATATCGTAAATTTGGAAAACTTGACTGGGAAGTATCCGCACTGGGATTCGGAGCGATGAGACTGCCAACGATCGACTCCGATCAAATGAATGTCAATGAACCGGAAGCCATCCGCATGATCCGCTACGCTATCGACCACGGTGTCAATTACCTGGACACGGGATATCCCTATCACGGAGGAGAGAGCGAACGTGTCGTTGGTAAAGCGCTCAAAGACGGCTACCGTGAACGGATGAAGCTGGCAACCAAGATGCCGGTACGCATGGTTGAACGGCCCGAAGACTTCGACCGTTTTTTCAATGAACAGCGTGAACGTTTACAGGTCGATAAATTCGATTTCTACCTGTTTCACGGATTAAGAAGCTCAACATGGCCCCAGGTCCGCGACATGGGTATTTTCAAATGGGCTGAGGACAAGCTGGCAAAAGGATTTTTCGACTACCTGGGATTTTCTTTCCACGATGAATACGACGTGTTCAAAGAAATTATAGACAGTTATGATAACTGGACGCTCAGCCAGGTCCAGTACAACTACATGGACGTGGACTACCAGGCAGGAAGACGGGGAGTTGAATATGCCGCCGAAAAGGGACTGGCTGTGGTCGTTATGGAACCGATACGGGGAGGAAGGCTCAGCAAGACACCTCCCGCGAAGGTTGCTGAAGTATGGAAAGACGCACCAAAAGAGCGCAGCCAGGCCGAATGGGCGCTGATGTGGGTCTGGGACCAGCCGGAAGTATCTGTTGCTCTGAGTGGCATGAGTACTATGGACCAGGTCGTGGAAAACGTGGCTGTTGCCGGTCGTTCCGGACCGGAGACCCTGACCGCTGAAGAATCAGCTTTGATAGACCGGGTAAGGGAAGCATATAAAGGTTCTTATCCGATCCCATGTACCACGTGCGGATACTGTATGCCATGCCCCAACGGTGTTGAAATCCCCAGGATCTTCGAAGCCTATAATGAAATGGAGGTATACGGCGATACTCGTATGGGACGGGATTTCTACCGGGGTACGAGACCTTTCGGCCTCACAGCGGAACAGCGTGCCGATAACTGTATCGAGTGTGGTCAATGTGAAGAAGCATGTCCACAGAATATCGAGATCATAGACTGGCTGAAAAAAGCTCACGAGGTCCTCAGTTCAACGGAATAACTTTAAGAAAGCTGCATATCGGTCTAACCAAAAGAGGTATGTAAAAGAAGTCTCGCACATTGGGTTTGATAAACCTTGATTGACATTTTTAAATCACCAGATTATTATGTATATGCGTACGGAAGTATGTACGTTCGGAAGGAGATATGGCATGAAACGCAAGATGACAGTGGTCTTTCATGATGAAGACCTTTATAAGCAACTTAAAATCGAAGCGGTTAAAAGAAGTACCGCTGCGAGTAACATTGTAACGGACGCGGTACGGCAGTGGCTGGAAAGCCATGAAGATGCCGAACTGTTGCCTGAGATTGACACCGCTCGAACCGAATGGAAAAAGAAAGGCGGACGTCCCTGGTCCGAAGTTGAACGAGAACTGGAAGAAACCATCAGCCAGCGTGAAGAATTACCGGGGTGAAGCGTGTTCAGGATCGAGGTTTCACCGGCTGCCGTTCGTGACCTGGATAAACTTAAAGGAAGAATACGCAGACAGGACTTTGAGCGTTTACGAACGGCAATTCGAAATCTGGCTGATGAACCCCACCCTCAGGGTGTGAGAAAAATCAAAGGCGCCGAGAGGGCTTATCGTATCAGGGTTGGCAGTTACAGGGTCGTGTATGAAGTCTATAATAATGATAACCTGGTCATTATTCTTCAGGTATCGCGAAGAAACGAAACGACCTACCGTTAAAATGTTCCGAAATCTCCGGCTGCACCCCAGGACACTGGACGCAAACCCAATCGCACAAATTTACCGCGATTCCTTCTAAAAT
>CAZBQL010000049.1:17829-22499 GCA_964493985.1 uncultured Dehalococcoidales bacterium | reverse complement strand
AGCATTTATAGAAAATAAGGGCTTCGGTTTTATACCGAAGCCTGTTTCTTTTATTTTCTTGTTTTCTTTCTCTATTTGACATATAATCTGGTTCACAATAGAGAACGGGGGGAATATATGGTGAACAAAATGTCCGAGGAAGAAATATATGAACAGGCAAAAAAGCGAGTAGAAGCAAAAAGAGGATTTTATAGACACCTGTTTGTGTACGTTCTGGTGAATACAATTCTGGTACTCGTGTGGGCATTTGCGGCTGGAAGAGGATATCCCTGGTTCTGGTGGGTTATCGGAGGGTGGGGGATAGGCCTGGCAGTAAATTTTGTTGAAGTTTTTGTCTGGCCTAAAGGCAGTGACCAGGCAGCAATTGAAAAGGAAGCAGATAAAATAAGGGGAGAAAGGCGATAACAATTTGCTTACCTCTGTAATACTCTGAGCGTGAGATAGAGGAGAATTTATTGAGATTGCTACGGTTCGCTTGTTGACGGCGAATCAATGACGAATTGGGAGGTTGTGGATTCCCGCTCAACAGATTGATAAACATAAATCAAGGAAGGACGGGAATGACAAAAGGGGACAGAGGAAATGCTACTTAAGACTAGGGGGGTAACTGTATGAAAAGGCCGGGTGTATTATTTGTCGTTTCCGGAATTATTTTCTGTGCAATCACTGCAATTACAGGAGATGTCGCTCCATTTCTACCGGTAGGAATAGCATTGATAATAATAGGTATAGTTATGATATGGCGATTTCGACAAGGTCAATATGCAGATAAAGATAGCCGGGAGTAATAAAAAACTGCTCTCTTTATGAGTACGAAGAATCAGAGGGGAAAAGAAAATGTCAGATGATAATAAAGAACTTATAAAAGTCCTGAAAGGTATAGAAACGCAATTAGGGGATATCAGGCATGACCTGGCGGACATTAAAAGAGAAATGCCTAAAGTACCTTATTATGGGGACTTGTTACAGGATATTGTAAAAGCTATTGAGGATCAGAACCGCTCTTAAGCAACATACAGCATTTTTCAGGCAAGATTTAAGGCTTCGGTGTGAAACCGAAGCCCATTTCTTTCATTCTCTTGTTTTCCGTTTCTTATTTGACATATAATGTCGACTGAGTTTGAGAGAAAAGTAATCGATTACACCTGCTGTCACTGCTACGAAATTAAGGAGGTAAGATTAGATGGCCACACTAAAAGAATACAATAGCTATGGGGAGGACCTTAATAAGTTACTGAGGTTACCGACATCGCCGATAGCGGTCAAGATGCTTGAGAAAGAAGAAGATATACCGGAAGGAGCTATAAGGCCAAAAAAGGACTATGGATATCATCTGGCTCAATGCCAGGCCTTCGCTATGTCACGCCGGGGTCGAAAGGCTACTATTGCCATGTTGAAAGAGGATAACTGGTGTCCTGCTCCGATATCTGCCTACGGCATTGTGGAGCCTCCTGAAGATTATGTTGGTTTTCCCTATATGGTTGAAAGCGAGGCGGCGTCTAAGAAATTAAGTGAAACATCTCCTCGATTCGAACACGGGAAATATATCGGGGTTGTCAGTGCACCTCTGGAGACAGCTAATTTTATACCGGACCTGGTCCTCGTGTATTCCAACACAGCACAACTGAGAAGTATATTACTTGCAGTGAAGTATAAAGAGGGAATACTGGTGACTTCTGACTTTGATCCCCTCCGCTCCTGTGTTTTTTCGATAGTACCTGTCATATTAAACAGGCAATTTCGAATTACCTTACCTGATACGGGCGAACAATATCGCACAATGTCCGGGGAAGATGAGATTATATTCTCAGTTCCAGGAGATAAGATACATGAGCTGGTGATGGGGCTCCGGCATTTTGAAGAACAGACTCATGACTATGTTCATCGTTACAGTCATCTTGACTTCGGTATGCAGCCAGATTTTCCACAGCCTGAACACTACATAAAGATGTTTAAAGAGTGGGGTATAGAGGCATAGAGAGTTATCTGGTCAGGACAATCTGAAATTATAACACCGATACTCCGGACCCGGTTAGAGATAAGAAATCAAGCGAGGATGTACATGGAAATAGAATCACTCGATAAGCATTTAAAGGACAGGCCGACGCAATTAATGGAGGCGAAAGAAAAAGGAGTTAAGGTAGTAGGATATTTCCCTGGTAATTATGTGCCGGAGGAGCTTATTTATGCGTCAGGAGGGATACCACTATGCCTTGTCCATGGTGGAAATCTCCAATCGGCTGATGCAGCATTGGCAGTAGTTCCGCAGGTCATTTGCCCTTTCGCACGAACTCAGATAGGAGAAAGGTTATTACAGCGAAACCCGTATTACAGGATGATAGATATGCTGATAGCGCCGGTAACCTGCCAGCATCTGAGGAAAGTGGCAGAAATTTGGGAATATCGCAATGAACTGGAGATATTCAAGCTGGGAGTTCCCCAGCAGTATGGTAACGATTTCGAAGTAGAATATTACAAAAACAGGTTAACAGCTCTGAAGGACAGGTTGCAGGCATTAACGAAAACTGAAATAACTGACGAGAAACTTAGTGATGCTATCCAACTCTATAATCGGATGAGGGAGCTTCTAAAAAAGATAAGCCTTACAAGGCAAACAGACCCGCCGGGATTGAGTTCTCTGGAATTTATCAAGCTACACCATGCCTCTTATTACGCTGACCCGGTATTTATGGTAGAAGTACTGGAGTCTGTTTACCGGGAAATCAAGGATAAACAGCCAGCAGTCAAAACCAACACTCCGAGGATTCTTCTGCTTGGCCCCAATATTGGTTACGGTGATTATACTGTTCCGGAAATGGTACAGTCAGCTGGTGGGGAAATAGTGATAGAGGAAATATGCGAAGGTGTCCGGTATTACTGGAATGATATTGACACTCAGGATGATCTATTTCAAGCATTAACAAAGGGATATCTGATAGACAGGCTACCCTGCGCTTTTATGAGAAATTCAGCTAAAAAGAGGCTTGACTTTACCATGAAACTAATCAAGGATTTCGACGTTTCAGGAGTGATATGGTATGAATTACTATGTTGTGAGACTTACGACTCAGAAGCGTATTATTTTGCTGAAAAACTGGGTGAACTTAATATCCCATTTCTTATTTTAGAATCGGATTACAGTACCGCCGTCACCGGTCAATTGAAAACCCGTATTACAGCGTTTATCGAGATCTTAAAAGGGGTAATGGACTAATGATCGAATTGCTTGAATTATGCGGTTTTGAATCACATGAACTGGAGTCAGAATTACCCAGGTTAAAAAGGGCCTTCGACATATTGGGTGTAAACGCAGAAGATATCGAAAGGGGAAAACAACGACTCAACAAGTATTATGATATCGAACTGAAAGGTTTTCGAAAGGTTTTACGATTAATTGTAAAAGAACTGGTTAACGCATTACTGGTGAGAGAAGAAAGTAATAAAAAGGTTATCTATGGTTTCATGTTCCCGGGTATCGATATGCTTGGTTCAGCACTGGTATCAAACTCCAGCGATGTGTTTGTCATACATCACAGCTGGGCTTTCCAGATCGTTGTTGGATGTATCTTTGGGAAAATCGAGTCGATAATGGAAGAAGCTGAGGGGAAATGGCTTAAAGCCGGACTGGTGGCCCATTGTGCTAATGTCAAGACAATAGTAGGACCGATTGCTATGGGCTTATTTCCTAAACCTGACTTGCTGGTGACTGCCGGTTATTTGTGTGAAACCTCTCCGAAAACACTGGATATTCTTCATGAACTATATGATATACCGGTCTGGTTTGTCGATACCTGCCAGGATCGGAGTTTCAGTGAATATCCCGAACCACCCGAGAGAATTGCCGAGTTGACAATGAAAAGTCTTCGGAGGCTTATTGACCAAATTCAGGAAGTGACAGATTTTGAAATTACGGACGATATGGTACGCGAAGTGCAGAATGCCAAGCGTAAACTGGACATTCCTTTTCGCAAACTAAGGGATCTGGTGCAAAACAGTGACCCGTTACCTATCAGCCCTACACACGATAACATCTGGATGTGCCTGAATTCTTTGACCTTGAGTATCGATGGTATTGATGAAGCTGCCGAGGCGATTACCTTACTAAGCGAGGAATTACAATCCAAGGTTGCCAGGGGAGAGGGAGTAGTTGAAAAAGGGGCTCCCAGAGTACTGGCCCTTCTTCCTGCCGGACAGACTGATCCGAGGCTGGAATACCTGGCTTGTGAAGTTGGCATCGCTATTGTAGCTAATGACCTTAATATGCATATACCTTTCAAGAATACCTCCGATGACCCTTTTATGGGATATGCCCTGGGTTTACAGCAGAGTTCACTGGGCTTATTACCTTCCGGAAGAATTCCGATGATTATAGAAGGGTGTAAACGACTGAAAATTGACGGTGTTCTCGATAGATACCATGTTGGATGCAGGGTAGTTGCCGGAGACGCATTGCTGATTGAAGATACTATCAGAAAAGAACTTGGTATACCGGTACTGTTGCTAGAGTGGGAAAATTTCGATCCCCGTGCCTATAATCACGAGTTGTTCAGGAACAGACTGGATGTATTCAAATCAATGATGACGAAATAATTCTGATAAATGGTTACACATCAACCATCGATGCAATTTGTACGCTACTAATGAATAGCGATGGTGCCATCTAAAACACG
>CAZBQL010000049.1:0-17729 GCA_964493985.1 uncultured Dehalococcoidales bacterium | reverse complement strand
GGCTATAACTGGAATTCGGTATACGGACATAAAGGTGAGATCGGTGCCGATTGCACCCTGTGTTTTCACTACATCACCGAACCGTTCGAAGAGGGACCTCCGCACAAACATGAGGCGCACCAGATCATGTGCTTTGTCGGCAGCAACCTGGAAGATATCAGTGAATTCGACGCGGAGATAGAAATAGCACTGGGAGATGAGGGGGAGATTCAGACTATTACTGCCCCTTCTGTCGTTTCAATCCCTCCGGGAATGATGCATTGTCCGCTGAGATTCAAGAGATTAGGACAGCCGGTGCTTTTCATCGAGATTGTACTGGAAGGCTCCTACCAGAGATATACGGCAACCGGAGAAGTAGAAGACGTTCGACCGGAGGATGTTACAAAACTTATTTAGATCGGCTTAAGATAATAAAGTTAAAGGAGTGAATCAAATGGGTGAATCAAAATTTGAACAGTACATTTCAAGAGACCTGTGGCACAAGTCGTATCCTGAGGACTTCCATGCCGAGGTTACAAAACCGGTTCTCGGTCTCAGGATAGACGAGATGCAGGGTGCTACCTATTCTCCCTTCGCGTTATCCTGGGTGCCGATAACTGAAGCCTTTTTAATGGCGCCGGAACCTCATGTCCATGACTGGGACGAGTTTCTCATGTTCATTGGCGGAGATACTACCAACCTGTTAGACCTGGGGGGTGAGGTCGAATTTTCTTTAGGCGATGATCCGGACAATATGGAAAAGTTTGTCTTTACAACTCCCACGGTCGTTCATCTTACAAAAGGACTATGGCATTGCCCGCTCAATTTCAAGAGAGTAGATGATCCTGCCAGGCCTGTACTTTTTACGAACCTGATGTTTACAACCGATTACACGATGACAAGAGCAAAAGACAATAAATAAAAAAGTATATGGTGTCCAGTCAACTCGACATCCTGGACTTTTCACCTGCGCCAGTGCTGCGGCGGACGGGCTTCCTCCTTCTATTTCCACCAATAATAGAATGATTTTTAGAATATATTCAGGCGTGGTAAATCCAATTCCACGCCTGATTCATTTTTCCCTGACTTACAGGAACTTGATGAAAAAGGTGTCAGGTTCAAATTTTAATAATCTGGATATGCATGTTCTATAATAGATTTGCAGTAGCCATGGATCAGCGGTACCGGTCTGAAGCTAAAGGTGAGATAATAAGATATGGGATAATGGATAGAGGTTACTCTCCGGGAGGTGGATATGACAATCGAAAGCGGTAATAAAAAAGTTGATGATGTGGTCTGTATCAGGTTGAATTTGAAACATAAACAATGGTAACATTTTCTATTCAAACGAGTCAGAAAGATAACTGATGGTCAACTGGCAGGTTACAGCAAAAACCATATATTGTGAATCGGCGGGTGAAGAGGTCACCATAATTATTAAAAAAGACTGGTCGGTCCAGTGCACCGGTTACAGGAGCGGGCAGGAAGGGTCACCGAACAGGGCATACACACCGGCTGAATGCGAGGGACTGGGTTGTTCGAGGATCAGCCAGTACCGTGACCAGTTGAGAGCAGAAGAAGGGTTATCTGAAAAGGATCTATGAATACCGAAACCGAAAAACGACCGAGAATCGTAATAGAGGACCTTTCTCTTTCTTTCGGTGGCGTCAAAGCTCTCAGCGAAGTGAGTATGACCATCAATAACAGGGAAATCTTTGCCATAATCGGTCCGAACGGCGCCGGTAAGACCTGCCTTCTTAACAGTATCAACGGTTTCTATAAACCCCAGGTCGGGAACATATATTTCGACGGCCAGCGGATCACCCGTATCAGGCCGGACAAGGCAGCGAAACTCGGCCTGGCCAGGACATTCCAGAACATCGAGCTTTATACAGGTTTGAGTACACTGGATAATATCATGGCAGCCAGGCATATATTCATGAATCAGAACGTGCTGACCGGCGGCCTGTATTTCGGATGGGCACATAAAGAGGAAATACATCACCGGAAAACGGTCGAGGATATTATAGACTTCCTCGAGATAGAGCCGATACGCCAGAAGGTGGTTGGATCGCTTCCCTATGGGATGCGGAAGAGGGTGGAACTGGGCAGAGCGCTGGCACTGGAGCCAAAAGTATTGCTGCTTGACGAACCTATGGCCGGTATGAACCTTGAAGAGAAAGAGGATATAGCCAGGTTCATTGTCGATATATTCGAAGGGCAGGGAGATACCTATCCGGATACGCCGGTATTAAGAGACGGCGTGGAGTGTATCGTACTCATCGAGCATGACATGGGGGTGGTCATGGACCTGGCGGACAAGATCGCCGTGCTTGACTTCGGTATCAAGATAGCCGAAGGCACGCCGGACGAGATAAAAAATAATCCCGACGTGATTTCAGCTTATCTGGGTGAAGAGAAATAGGAGCTAAACTTCTCAGTTAAGTCCAGTCACGCTCGTCAACGATGGTCTTTGCGTCTTCGGGGATTGCGTCCTTTTCAACGAACCGGAAACCGTCGATTTTTACACGGCAGGTACTCTGGAAACGGCTGCTTATCTCATTCTGCAAAGACTCCCTGTCCTGGACATCCTTTGTAAGTGTAAGGTTTAATACAAGTTTGTCACGCTGGGCTTCCCGTCCGACCGTAAACTGGAACCTTGAAACCTGATCGAATCCTTTCACGACCTGTTCGGCCTGCCTGGCGACGATGAACATACCGCGAACCTTTACCGCATCGGTCGTTCTGCCGACTATACCGGTTATCCTGTGAGATGTACGTCCACAGGGGCAAGTTTCGGTAGTATAAGAGGACAGGTCGCCGGTCCCAAAACGTATCAATCCCCATTCGGGGCTGTGAACCGGTGTGACCACTACCTCGCCAATCTCTCCCGGACCAAGCTGTTTTCCGGTCTCGGGATCGACTATCTCGATCACATAGTCGTCCATAAAATGCATACCGGACTTCTCTTCGCACTCATAGGCGATAGCGCCGCCGGGTTCGGTAACGGCATAGGCCTGTGAAGTGGATATCCCGTAGTCGTTTTCAAGAGTTTGACGTATCGTGGGAGAAAGAGGTTCTCCGGTAAACCATGATTTTTTTACCGCGAAATCATTTCTGAAGTTGTATCCCTGCTCTTCAGCGGTTTTTATCACCGTCATCAGGAAGCTGGGTGTGCCGACGAATCCGGTAACCTTCAGGTCCTTCATTATCTGGACCTGGAGGTCGGTATTGCCGGTGCCGGCTACGACCACGGTGGCCCCGCAGTCGCGGATACCCTCGTGGAACAGTATTCCGGCGGGAGACATGTGGTAGGTGAAGGTGTTTATCACGATATCGCCCTTTCTGAATCCGGCAGCCCAGAAGGACTTAGAAAACCACTTTATTTCCGGTGACTGGATTTCGTAGACAGGACCGGGTGATATGAAAACGCGTTCCACGTTTTCCGGTGGTATAGTAAGGATACCGCCGTAGGGAAGGTCTGATTTCTGCATTTCAATAAGGTCGGTCTTGCGTGTAATCGGGACTTTCTCAAGGTCGGATACCGTTCGTATTTCGCCGGGACTCACTCCACAACCGTCAAACAGCTTTTTTACAGCGGGGGCATGTTTGTAGGCGTGTTCGACTGTAAGGGATAGTTTGTTATCAAGGTATTTTTGACGTGTTCCGGGGGCCATCGTTTCCAGTTCGTCGAAATAGTCGCCTTTGTTTACAGCCATCTCTTCCGCCTCTTATAGTGTTTTACTTCACGGTAGCTTTTCTTTTCTCCGACAGCCGAAAGGCCCATGTAAAATTCCTTAACATCCTCGTTGTTCCTGAGAAAGTCGGCGGAGCCGTCCAGGACTACCCGCCCGTTCTCCATAACGTAACCGTAATTAGCGATACTCAGGGCTATCCTGACATTCTGCTCTACCAGCAGGACGGATGTTTTCTGCTCGGAGTTAAACCGGTTGATGATATTATATATCTCTTCGACCATCAGTGGAGCCAGGCCAAGTGAAGGTTCGTCAAGCATCATCAGCCTGGGAGCAGCCATCATCGCCCGTCCAATGACCAGCATCTGCTGTTCACCGCCGGAGAGATAACCTGCGATATTATGCCTGAGTTCCTTAAGGCGGGGAAAGTATTCGTAGACCATCTCAAGGTCTCGTTTGACGTTTTGACGGTCGGAGCGGTTATATCCTCCCACCATAAGATTCTCTTCCGTGTTCAGGTGTTCGAACACGCGGCGTCCTTCGAGTGCCTGGATAATACCGAGTTTGCCTATTTGCTCGGCGTTTTTACGGTCGATTCTCTGTCCGTCCCACTCGATACTGCCGTCGGTAATTTCGCCTTCTTCAACGTGAAGCAGTCCGGATATCGCTTTAAGTGTGGAACTTTTTCCCGCTCCGTTAGCGCCAAGCAGGGCAACTATCAAGCCGTCTTCCACATTCAGTGAGACACCGTGCAGCACCCGCACAACATTCAGGTAGGTTACCTCAATGTTATTCAGTTTGAGCATAGAGAAAATACTCCCGGCGGGGGCACCGTTAAGCAGTTCGGCGCCCCCGCGATTTTCGAATAATAACTAGTCAAATGAATAGGGAATTAACGGTGCTTCGACCCAGCCTGTTACCGGGACAAGCTCGCCGCCCTGTATCTGGAACACCCTGACCGACTTGGATAGCCGGTTGTCTCCCTCGACATAACTTACCGGTCCGTGGAGACCGCCGACATCGAAGTTCTTTAGTTTCTTGAAGCCGTACTCTTCGACCATCTGAGGAGTTAATTCGTCAACGTGGTTTACACCGACGTGATCGATGGCAAGTCTCAGTATCTCCGCTACGATAAGCGATTCAGCCCAGGTAGTAATATAGTCCATGTTGCCGTAATCTTCGGGATGATACTGATTGCAGTATTCAGTCATCTTATCCATCGCCGGTACGTCGTCTCCCCAACTTACGGTAGGATAAACGCCGTACACACCTTCGGCGTCTTCACCGGCCAGTTCAACGAGCACACTGGTGAAACTGGCGTGACCGCAGGCAATCTCCATTCCGGGGTACATGCCTAGCTCAACCGCGTTCTTGACGATGATTGAAGTTGGCTGAGGAGTACTGGAAATATACAGAATATCAGGATTAAGTTTCTTAATACGAGTCATACTCTCCATTTCGGATATCGTGGTTGCTGTATGTTCTTCGACGGCAACAATTTCGATACCGAGTTCATCGGCAAGAGCATCGGCTGCATCTTTGGCACCCGAACCCGTCGTGTTATTAAGGAGGTGCAGGGCCATTTTCGGCTTGCCCGGACCTTTCCAGATGTTGTCGAGATAATATTTGGCAAAGGCTGCCCAGTCATCGCCGTAGTCGGGCATCTGGGCATAGATGTGCTTCGGCGGATTGGTCAGTACAGGCGAACTGAAGACTGCAATTCCGGGGAATTCGGCACGGTTGGCAACTTCCGCGGAAGCCATCATCATCTTGGACGAACAGGTGGTGAAAAGCAGAGCATCGCTGTCGATGAATTCATTAACGATGGTCGTGGCAGTAGCCGCGTCATACTTGTTATCCCGCCAGACGACGTTTACCGGAATTCCATCAACACCACCGAGTTCCTCGTTGATATACTTGAAGCAATCGAGTTTGCCGTCACCCATCGGACGACCTTTTTCAGCAGCGGGGCCGGTGAAGCAGATGCTGTAACCTATTGTTACCGCTTCTTGTTCTTCCGTGTCCTCGTCACCACCGCCGCAGCCTGCTGAAAGCAGAGGCATCGCAGCTATGATCAATGCCATCAAGGTTATCAGGACAATTTTTACAGGTCTTTTCAAGTTCATTACGCTCTCTCCTCTCTGTTAATAAGTATTTGCTGTTTTTATATATAAATCACATAAGTGCGCCCTCCGTAAAGACTTATTATAGCATCAGTATGAAAACGGCCAAAGCCTGTATGAAGCTTTAAACAATTGCCACCGGTGTGACAATCCTCTCGGTTCGAGGATTAAAAACAGGATTATCGCCAGTCCGAATACGACCGGACCGATACCCGTGGTGAAACCGGCGGGTAAAGCGAACGCGGACTCGAGTAAGGGAGAAATGTAGGTAATCAACTGTTCCAGCAGGCGTATGAACAGGACGCCGAAGATAGGGCCGATGGTCGTTCCCAGACCACCGATGATTATCATGCCAACCCATAATATCGAATCGGTCACTGGAAAGTTCTCGTGACTTAAAGAACCCCAGTAGCAGTGTGCCATGAGTGAACCGGCGATACCGGCAAGGAAGCATCCGATGAAAAAGGCGAGGAGTTTATATCTGAAAAGGTTTATCCCCATCACTTCAGCAGCGAGGTCGTTGTCCCGTACGGCTACGAAAGCCCTGCCTACCCGTGTCCTGGCAAGGTTCTTGGCACCGAATATCACCAGTATCGTGATAATCAGTATCAGGTAGAACTGACTCGTCTGGCTGTCGAAACTGATACCTCCGATTGTCGCTACAGGAGCGATCATGCCGTTATGACCTCCGGTCACACTCGTCCAGTGTTCGATTACCCAGATGATTATAATCTGGGCGGCAATGGTACTTATCGCCAGGTAGAATCCCTTCACTCTTACCGACGGGATACCGAATACCAGACCGACCAGGCCTGCCAAAAGACCTGCAGATATTAAGCCGACCGGGAAGGGCAGGTCTAATCTGCTTGTCAGAACTGCCGAAGTATAAGCGCCAACGGCAACGAATCCGGCATGGCCAATGGATAACTGACCGCAGTATCCGGTGAGAATATTCAGTCCGGTGACGGTGATTATCGTTATCAGGATAAGATTGGAGACGGAAAGCCACCGGTTGCCTATCCACAGCGGCAGTGTAAAAAGCACCACCAGTAAAAGTACAAGCATTGCCCAGTGGGTCCTGGTGCGGAAGATCGCCATATCTTCCGCGTAGGTATAATTACGGGTACCTGCCGGTAGGTCCAATACTCCTAAATCCTCTCTATTCTCTCTTCTCCGAATAAGCCATACGGTTTAATAAACATGACAAGTATGATCATAATGAAGGGAATTACCCGGCTGATACCCTGCCATGTAACCGGGGAGAGGTAGCCTCCTCCAAGGTTCTCAGCCAGTCCTATTATCGGGCCGGCTATTATCGCTCCCGTGAAAGAATCAAGTCCACCAAGTATGACGACGGAGAATGACTTAAATCCCGTTTCGACAAGTCCGAAGGTAATCCCGCCGATACTTGACATAAGTATACCACCAACAGCAGCGAGAACACAGGCCAGCATCCATGACCATGAAAACATCCGGGTTACCGGTATCCCACAAGCCTGGACTGCCATCTGGTCGTCAGCGGTAGCTCTCATCGCTATTCCGGTCCTGTGATACTTGAAGAAAAGGGATAAAAGCCCGAACAGGACCAGCGATATCCCTGCTGCCCAGAGATATTCCTGTGAGACCACCGCTGTACCAATATGTACAGGTTCATCGGGGAAAATCTGGGGTAGGGCGCCAACACTCTTCGGCCAGAAAAGCTGGACTATGCCTTCGAAAACAAAAGCCATGCCGAGGGTTACCGCTATCAATGACAAAATCGGCTGGGCGATTAACGGGCGAAGAATAAATCGTTCGGCGGTCCAGCCCAGGGCGAGGGAAAAAATCAGCACGATGATGAAACCAAGCCAGATCGGAAGGCCGATGGATTCAAGCATTCCATAGGTAAACCACGACAGCAGAAGTACCATCTGGCCCAGGGCAAGGTTGGCTACACCGCTTGATTTCCATACCAGTACGAATCCCAGGGCTATGAGGGCATATACCATTCCTACCGTAAGACCTGTCATCGTATATTGCAGGAATTCCGCCATATATGTTTACATCCTTTCCCGGCCTTTTAAATGTCCCAGACTCGAAGGCTCGTGCTCACTGTACCGGTACGACCGTCGCGGTAGGTCACGGCGGCTTCTACCTTTATTTCACCACCGTCTCCATAGATGCCTTTAATCAGGTTGTGATACCGTTCTTCCATGAATTCCCGTCTCAGCTTCCTGGTCCGGGTCAACTCGGCCTCATCCGCGTCGAACTCCTTGTGCAGCAGTACGAATCTCTGTACCCGTGCTCCTTCGGGCAAATAGCTGTTAACCCGCTCGAGATCGTGGTGTATAAGGTCGGCAACCTGCTCCTTTTGAGAAAGGTCGACAAACGTGGTATATGGTATATGGTTACGTTCTGCCCACTTGCCGACCATCGAAAAATCCATATTGATGATAGCGGAAACGAAGTCCTTGTCCTTTCCGCCTATGACCATTACGTCCTTGATATATGGGCTGAAACGTAACCTTCCCTCGATGTACTGGGGAGCATACCTGGTCCCGTTTCTCAGTTCACCCATGTGGTCGAGTCTGTCCAAAAATATCAGGTGGCCGTTATCGTTGATACTGACCGCATCTCCCGTGTAACACCAGCCGTTTTTTAGCGTCTCACGCGTTTTTTCTTCATTATGTAGGTATCCGCTGAACATGGAGATGCTTCTTACCAGCATCTCTCCCTCGTCAGTTACCCGAACCTCAGTATCCAGGGCCGGTCTTCCTACGCTTTCGAAGTCGATCTCGCCTTTTCCATGCGATGATATAAGTCCTGCTTCGGTGCTGGCATAGTTTTGCCGTAACTCGACACCTATGGCATGTATCAGGCGGAATGTATCCAGGCTCAGCACCGAACCGCCGGTAACAGCGAACCTGACATTACTCAAGCCCAACCGGTCTTTCAAGGGTCTGAAAAGGAGATAATAGGCGATAGACGACATTATTTTCCACAAAAAGTTCGGTTTCCTGTTAGCGAATCCCAGTTCAGCCAGCTTGTATCCGGTTGGCATGAACAGGTTATAGAAGAAACGCTTTATGGGGTGAGCGTCCATAATCTTGACCTGGATTTCCCTGACCAGGCTTTCCCACTGACGGGGACCGTAGATAACGAAATTAGGTCCCACCTCGCGGGTATCCTCGGCGATGGTGTCGGGTTCCTCAGGGAAATTTATCCTGGCACCGGTCAGCAGGTGGGGAATGGTAGCAAAGAAACTGTCACCGACCCATGCGGCGGGAAAGTTGGAAATCAGGTCGTCGTTATTATCGAGGGGGTAACGGCTGATAAATCCACGTGCGGTGCTGACAAGAGCCTGGTGAGTGATCTCAGCCCCTTTAGGAAGTCCCGTTGTACCAGAGGTGTAGTAAATGAAGGCTATATCGTCTTCTTGTCCTTCGGATACGTTCTTTTCGAAGAGTCCCGGATATACCTGCTCATAGTCTTTACCGAGTTCCAGCACTTCGTTGAAACTTATCAGCAGAGGGTCGTCGTAGTTTTTCAGCCCCTTCGGGTCCCAGTAGATGACTTTCCTGATCTCAGGAATTTCTTCCCGTATTTCAAGGAATTTGTCTACCTGTTCCTGGTCATTCGCAATGGCGAACTTCGCACCGGAATGGGTGGCGATGTATTTAACCTCTGAGGGTATCGAATCAACGAATATCCCGGTGGCGATTCCTCCGGCGGCTTGAACTGCAAATTCTCCCCAGAACCACTCGGGTTCGTTATCGCCGATTATACAGACTATGTCCCCTTTTTCCAGTCCAAGACTTTTTAAGCCCAGGGAGAAATACTTCACCTTTTCACAGTACTCGTTCCAGCTATATTGCTGCCATATACCGAACTCTTTCATGCACATGGCAGGGCGGTCACCCCATTTTTCACGGTTCTGCAGGATTAGCTGGGGAATAGTCTTGTTATAGCTGTCTGCCTGTATATATTCTCTCGTTTTAACACTCATTCTTGTATCTTAAAGTATTATATAAAAAGGCACCTCTGCTCGAGAGGTACCTTTTTTCATTTCATTAACTATGGAAGTCGTTAACGATTTTTTCGCCCCTCAAGCGCACTTAGATGCGCCTGGTAAAGACGAACTTGCGTTCTCCGTGTTTCACAGCCGGCTTTACATTCATAATTATCGCATAGCTTACTATAATCGGGAATAATTTGTCAAAGCTGAGTGAGAGTATATTTACCGGGTTTTCACCGACCGGTATCATTTACAGGAATTGTCGTTCCGGTAGCTTTCGCTATCAGCTTTCCTTCCTTACCTGTTACAGTCATCTCGGACACGGCGGCACGTCTTCCGCTCTTCAGGACCCGGCATTCGCCGATCAATTCATCACCAACATCCGGGGCGGCCATGAAATGTATATTAACCTGGGAGGCTACACTCGGAAAGTTCAGGGAGTTGGTCGCGTAGGCGAATGCCTGGTCTACCAGCGACATGATGATACCACCGAAAATATACCCGTTAAAATTCAGGTATTCTTTTTTCACCGGCATACTGACTTTAGCATAACCCGGCATAAACTCTACCAGTTTCATATCCAGGAAAGACGCGATAGGTTCGTCTTTTTCTCTTGCCTTTAATTCCTGTACAAAGTCTTTTCTCTGTTCCGCACTCATTTGTTTTCCATTAATGCATTTTTTTTCGCACGTTTTCGGCTCCAAGCGAAAACGCTTTAAGGCTCGACTCTATGAAACCCGCTCTTAATCTGCCGCGTATATCGCCCGACCAGGCTGATTCTTCCAGGTCCAGGAATACAGATAAAGCTCCGATCATTACCATATTCAATGCCCGTGGATTGCCTGCTTCCCTGCAGATATCCATCGCCGGAATGAGGTGCACGTTTTCCGTACGGGCTGTTATGGTAGCGACAAGTTCTTCATGGACGGGGTAAGACATATTCATCGACAGCAGAGACGCCGGGGGAATTTCAACATCGGCAATGATAGCCGTTCCCTCGGGTTTCAGGTAATGTGACCAGCGCGCGGCTTCCAATTTCTCGAATCCTACCAGGTAATCTACTTCTCCCAGTTTGATTATTGGTGAGAATACGTGTTCTCCCCAGCGGACATGGCTGACGACGCTGCCGCCGCGCTGGGCCATACCGATAGAATCGGACTTTTTCACGTCGTACCCGTTATTCATTCCTATTTCAGCAACGGTATCACTGGCAAGGATGACTCCCTGTCCGCCAACTCCCACTATCAGTATGTTCTCGCTATTCATTCACTTAATTCCTGGATACATTTGACGGGGCATACCTGGGCGCATACGCCGCATCCGGTACAACTTTCCGTATCTATTACAACGGTATCTCCGGTGACACGCAGAGCAGGGCATCCGAGTCGCAGACACATATGACATCCGGTGCATTTTTCGTTGTCGACCCGGTAAGGAATGCCTTTTATCCTGATATGGGTCGGACAAGCTCCGCGGATGATTACTACCGAAGTCTTTCCGCTTTGTACACTGTTTTTGACTGCTGTGTTGATTTCCTTCAGGTCGAAGGCGCTGACGACACTTACGTCATCGATTCCTATACCACGAACAAGCGATTCGAGATCAACTTTCGTAACCTGTGTCTGTGAAGCTGATATACCGGTGCCCGGGTGCCCCTGGTGGCCGGTCATTGCCGTTGTCCCATTATCCATGATGATTACGGTGCTTGTTCCCTGGTTGTAAACGACATCGATTAGAGCTGTTATTCCCGAGTGGAAGAACGTTGAGTCACCGATAACGGCGATAATTTTATCCTTAATCCCGGCTTTCTCGAGTCCTAGAGCCTGACCGATACTGGCGCCCATGCAGGCGGTAGTATCCAGGGCGAAAAGCGGGGCGTAAACACCGAGGGTATAGCAGCCGATATCGCTGGTGACTATGATCCGGTTCTTATCGAACTTTTCTTCGTTCTGTTCCTCCGCATCATCACGTTCGGCGATTCCAAGTTTCCTGAAGGAGTACTCAGCCGCCATGTGCGGACATCCCGCACAGAGCAGAGGAGGTCTCGGTGGCAGTGAGGTAGCCGGCGCTTTCGGAACGGTAACCACTTTCTTCTTTTGAGGCAATAGACCGGCTTCAATAGCACTGTTTTCGACAATCTCTGGATTGAGTTCACCAATAATCGGGATAAACGCTTTTCCGGTTACCGGAATACCGAGTCGCTGCACCTCTTCTTCGATAAAAGGATCAAGCTCTTCAATAACGAGGACTCTATCTACTTTTTCTGCGAACTCCCGTATCAACCTGTTGGGGAAAGGATAGATAGTAACGAGTTTCAGGTGAGATGCGTCCTTGAAGACTTCTCTTGCATACTGATAACCGACTCCCGAGGAAATGATTCCGATCTTCCTGTCCTTCAGTATCATTTCGTTCAGAGGGAAGTCATTCACATACTGGCGCAGTTTGATGATCCTTTCTTCCATCGCGATCCGCCTGACCCGGGCATTGGATGGGACCATCACGTATTTGGCAGGTGAAGCTTTGAATCGAGGTTTCTTCGTTTCAACCGGTCGTTCTTTATCCACATTCACCACCGTCTTACAGTGGGAGAGGCGGGTAGTCGAACGGACCAGTACCGGAGTATCGAATTCTTCGCTTATCCGGAATGCCCGACCCATCAATTCATAGGCTTCCTGGCTGTCGGTCGGTTCGAGCATCGGGACCTTAGCCATCCTGGCATAGTGGCGGTTGTCTTGCTCGCCCTGGGAACTATGCTCGCCGGGGTCATCACATTCAACGATCACCAGACCGCCATCGACACCTGTGGTTGCCGCAGCCATAAAGGGATCGCTGGCAACATTCAGTCCGACGTGTTTCATCGATGCCATAGCCCTCACCCCGGCATATGACGCACCGAGAGCGACTTCCATGGCTACTTTTTCATTGGTCGACCATTCCGTGTAGATATCGTCGAACCGGGCGAGGGATTCCATTATTTCCGTGCTGGGAGTTCCCGGATAGGCTGCGGCGACTCTAACCCCGGCATGATAGGCACCGAGGGCGATGGCTTCATTTCCTGATAAAAGTTGTTTCATTAAGCACAAATTACCATTCGAGTTATAAACCTGTCAAACACATGAGGATACACAGGTGATAGCTTGTATCGCTTTTTGCAAACATTGTTAATAATACGCTCATGGTGAACCTGTCGAACCGCGAGCTAATCCAGCAGAATCCAGCGGTAATTTCCTTACCAGGGTGTATTGGGATCCTTTTTCAGACTTTCGATAAGGCCGTCCAGGGGTAGTGCAGCCATCGTCAATGGCTGAAAACACCCGGTGGAGCTGAGTTTAATGGCCAGCTTGGCGGCTGCTTCGTCGCTGGGCGCTTCAATGATATTCACGAAATCCCACTGACCGAGCAGAGCGAATTGTGTCTCTATTTTCCCGCCGAGATACTCGATTTCCTGGTTGATACTCTTGATCCATTCAGGATCCTCATCAAAACTTTTTCTTCCTTTGTCCGTAAGGACTACCAGTTGCATGTAATGAGGCATGACATCCTCCTAAGTAGGTATTTTGATTTATGTTATAGCTTTGTTTTTTTAACTATTGCCGTACCGGTGCAATACGAGTTTGCCGGGATTATCTGCATGCCAGTACTAAGGTATGGTCTTCTGATACATCGACCTGGCTGCCGGCCAGATTAGCGAGCGGTGTACCATCCAGCGTGGAAGCCTGCATATTGATTGCAGATGTGCCGAAATTGAAAGTCCGGTCGAATGCGACGATTTCTACGGTGCCGTTACCGATAGTGACAGAATCGATAAATTGCCTGGGGACCTGGACTTTTACTGTCTCTCCTTCATTAACCGTTTCAGGAACGTTGATACCAGGCAGGAAGTTGAATCCCAATGCTGCCGATCCCTTAGCAATATCTATAGTCCCGCAACTCTGGTTGTTTACCGTGATTGCCAGATCATTAGATAAAATCACCGCACCTGCGCCGACACCTCCAACCACAATTACACCGAAGATTATTAAAATCACTATTAATGGCGCCATCCCACGCTGGTCTCTCAACAGTCGTTTCATACTACTCCCCTATTCTCTATATGCACTTTTTAATACCCTGATACTATATCCACCGCCAGATGAATGTAAATGTGAAAGTAACTTACATTATACGGTAAAGATATGGTTCGTCAATAGACCCGGTAAATATCAAGCGTATTTTTCACCTGATATTTGTGAAAAATCCTGGTATTTGTTCATATATCTAAATGAAATTTCAAAGAACTTTTGACTCAAGGATGTTTAACCTCCGGAAAACCTTGCAGAGATGTTCAGTGTCATGAAGACTGCGGTCAAGGTCTCGCCCTGGGTAGCGCAGGTTATCCTGGCAGGTGGCAAACAGGTAACCCTGGAACCGGAGAAACTGGTTGGCAAACCGAATACCGGCTACACCTTCACTGCCAGGATAGACGATCAACCTGTCGGTAGTAGATGGGAATGGGATGCATACCTGCAGCAACAAGGGCAGAATCCCAAACAGATCGATACTTCCATGACCAAAGGTAATATTGCCCTCATTAGTTTCCCTGAGCCGGGTGAATACATGGTTTCCGTAGCTCTCTGGGATGGCGACACATCCGATGCAAAGGTGATAAGCTCAGCATCTTCCAGGGTCACAATCGAGGCGGAGCCTACCGACACCCCCGAGATAGAAGTGTCCATCGAAGTGAATAAAGAACCTCCTTATGAAGGAGGTTGCTCCTACCTCTTTACTGCCAGGCCAAGTGTTGAAAACGAGCAGTTACCCGAGAATATTCGCTGGGAATGGTACTGGGGCGATGGAGATGAGGATGTCAGGAAGGGCCAGCCTCACGCCAACCGCCTTGAGCATATGATTTCACATACTTACGAAATTCATGGCAATTTTACAATATTAGTAAAGCTGTTTAATGACAATACCAATACCCTGCTGGCGACGGCCGACATGCCGATAAATATCGATAATCTCGCAGCCATTCAGCGTACGAAGTGGGAGAGGGCAGTGGTTTATTGCGGTCGTTCAGAAGAAATATCCAGGAAACGGGATGGGGAGTGGGTGATCACCGGCACTAACAGCCAGATGTTTGGATGGATAGGGTATAGTAGCCATGGTCAAGGTAATCTGAAATGGAATGGAAATGAGTTCTCCATAGAGTGGGGCGATGTTTATGAAACTCAGACCACAACTTATAAAATTACCGGTAAAGTATCACCGGATATTACCAGTCTGGAGACTATCACGGTCAGCGCAGACTTTATCGATACCAAGACAAACTGGACGAGAAAGGAAGTACTTACCCTGAGTGATGTCCCGATATTAAAATACAATTGCGGCGAAGACGTCAGATACACCTGTTATCTCTCAGGAGTAGATTTCATCAAGCCACTTGTAACGCATTATGAGTATGAGTCCAAGACTCCCGATCAAATAATCAAGTTTACTAAATTCGCCTGGGATTTCGATGTAGATACTCCGAAACTGGAAGTAGAGCTCAGCGCCATGGATTAAAGGCAGTTAACCTTAGTTGCATAATAGGGGGGATGCTCCCCCTATTATTTTTTCAGCCGGAGATAGTATAATCAGGTGTACTCTACTGTGCAAGATGATTAAAGGGAGGGAGAGTTGGCTGTAAAAAGGCTGGTGATAGATGTCCTTATTCCACACGATCCCGATATAATAGAATTTTCAGAGAGTTTAGCAGGAATACACGGTGTCGATGGTGTTACGGTCCACGTGTTAGAGATTGACGAAAAGACGAAGACTATCGAGATAACAGTAGAAGGCAACGACCTGACGTATGCAGATATCAAGGTGATGGTTGAAAAGTACGGCGGTTCAATACACTCCATCGACATGGTATCGGCGGGCAAGAAGATGATAGATTCCCAGGTGACCAGGCGTGAAGAAGAATGATAGGTAATTTCCTCCGGGGATATATAGACGGCGCTCTCTCTACACTCGGTATCGTGGTCGGGGCATCTTCAGCGGAGTCAACCGTCATCGTAGCGGCAGCCGTTGGCGGGACGATAGCCAACGGCATAGCCAATATCCTCAGCGCAAGTTCGGCCGCTCAGGCAGTGTATCACGGTGAACTCAGAGAAGTCGAGAAAGCAATGGTCTATGGGGACCTGACCGGTACGACGATCGACAAGAAAATAGGCAGGCAAGCGATGTTCGCCGGGATGGCAGACGGACTGGCTACGGTAATCGGAGGAGCTGTTCCTATCCTGCCACTCCTGTTTCTCACCGGGAATACGGCGCTATTCACCTCCATCGGTCTGGTTGTCTTGTCCGTTGTTTTCATAGGAGTCTATCTTGGTAAGGTTTCAAAGAGGAATCTCATTCTTTCAGGACTTAAAATGGCAGTCTACAGTATTTCGGTGGCGGTAGTAGTCTATTTTGTTCAGGATATAATAATCTAATATAGAAGACAGTCAATGTTCCGACATCTGTACCGTGTTCTTATTATTTCGTTAAAAACCGCTGCCATCTGGTATACCGTCACCGGCATCAGGCGCCGGACCTGGACCGAGGTCAGGTCCTACCTCGCCATCAGTTCCGCTTCCGTTAGGACTACCATCGTGTGATTCAGGAGCGGGTTCCTGGTGACCATATGGGGGAGTTTCATTTTCATCTGAGCATCCCGTTACTTCCAGGGAAGTGACAAGTACTATCGAGATAACAATGGTTGTTACTAAGACTGCGAGGGCCTTTTTCAAGCCTGTACCTCCCTTTCTAACCGTAAATACGATTCCGAAGTGGAATTGTTTCATGAAATAAACAATATGATATGGAAATGTGCAGGGAACTGTAAAATACAAAAAGGTAAATATATTCTAAAATCGGGCTTATTTCTTTTCGGTATCGCTTGATTTTGTAAGCCAGGAACTCGACTGAACCTTTTCTCCGCCTACATTAAAGACCATTTCTATCCCGAGTCGCTTACATACTTCGGCTTCGCGTATTTCCGACTCGTTTTTGCGATCGCCGCCGTTAGCAAAGATATCAGGTTTGATCGCTTCAAGACTCTTGCTGACGCTGTCGTCTTCATCGATACTAACGAAGACACTATCAACTCCCTTGATATTTTCCAGGATCTCTTTTCTTTCCTCCAGCGGCATGAAGGGCCGGCCTTTTTTCCTGGTAAGAAAGGCATCGTTATTGAGTATCACGATCAGTTTTCCGAGTTTACTCGCTTCACGGATCATCCTGATATGCCCAATATGTATGGGGTCGAAACCACCGGAAACAGTGACTATTTTTTCTTTCATCCTAAATTATTTTATGCTAACTGTGCTGGAAATACAATGATATTTACTCTCGATCTAGACAGCAATTAACTGCTGTTATCCTTTTCCAGAATAACTTGACAAGTTTGGAAATCAGGTATATAAATATGTCACTCGGGTGGCTTATGTAACGACTCTCCACCACTCAGAATAGATGATATAAAAACTGTCAAGCGGGAGGTGAATGATGGTTAAGGTAGTTATAGAGCGACGCTGCAAACCGGGTGAAGAAAAAAGGCTGGAAGGGCTGCTCAAAGACCTGAGATCAAGCTGTATGCGTCAACCGACATATGTGTCAGGGGAGACTCTCATCGATATTGATGATACCACTCATTACATGGTTGTTGGCACCTGGACACGTCTCGAGGGATGGCAGGGATGGAAGGAAAGCCAGGAACGACAGGAGCTGCTGCAGATGGTTTCGGCGTGCATTGAACAGGAACCTGTTGTCCATGTCTATGCCGCTGCCGGCAACGGACTGGGTGGCTTTGAGATGGATGAACACTTTGCATCTATGATACCCACGGACTAGTATCGTAAGGCAACTGATGACGCCGGAGTTATTGTGGGATTTGTGCCCGTATGACTCCGGCGAGTTTATTCATCGCAGTAAGCT
>CAZBQL010000048.1:0-22520 GCA_964493985.1 uncultured Dehalococcoidales bacterium | reverse complement strand
GGCTTATCGTAGCCGTACTACGCCCTTCTTCGGCCCTTGATGCCAAGGCATCCACCGTGTGCCTTCACCCGCTTGACCTGCTTTAGATTTGACAATAGGCCCTCTATTCAATTGTTAATGTACTAGACAAAATGAAAGCGGCTCGGTGTTATCACCAAGCCGCCTGCTTGGCTATCAACTACCGGTCATCTTCTTATGTAACCATCTTTACCATAATTAGACACTCCGCTATTCATCTGAAAATATATCATAGCCGTCTACCGTTGTCAAGAATTTTTCACTGTTTCTTTCTATAATTTTTTTCCGGCTTATGATTTATCACCGACCAAAATAAAATGACGAAAAAACCTTGACAGCCGGGATTCAGAAAGGTAAAATCCGTCAATTGTCTGTATAATAAAATGGCTAATTTCCTGTCGATTCCTTACCAATATAATAGTAGATTATCGGATAAAGTAGAAAAATGACAGATAACGAACAACGGGAAAGAGAAGATGATCCAGTGGAAAAAGCATCCTTTGAACAGGTACCTGCCAGCCGCGCTGCCGACAGGATATTGAGGCGGCGTAGAAAACCTCGGGGATTATTCTCCAATATTTTCAGAAACATCCGGAAGCTGGTTAAAGGTACCGGCAGCAGATAACGGTAAGCCAAGTGTATATCATTATTGCGGGTGCCGGAATAGTAGGAATGCACATAGCCTCCGTGCTGGCAGAAGGAAAGCACGAGGTTACTATCGTGGAACCTTCCGATGCAGTTATTGAAGGTATCCGCCGCCAACTCGATGTCAAGACTATCACAGGTAACGCCACCTCACCCAGGATACTCAGAGAAGCGGAAGTCGGTCGTGCCGACTTAATAATCGCCGTTACAAATAATGATGAAACCAACATGCTGATCTGTTTCCTGGCAAAGGAACTCGGAGCATCCATGACCGTAGGCAGAGTAAGGAATCCCGAGTATTCCGGATATTTTGTCACCGCGGCTAAATCACCTTCAGCAGCCAGGAAAATCATTAGGCCCAAGACGCTTGGAATCGATCTCATCATTAATCCCGAAGTGGCTGTTGCCGATGAAATCATACAACTGCTCAGCGGTTTATTTCCTTCTCCTGCAAGCAGCTTTGCTAACGGGCGAATTCAAATTCGAGAATTCAGGGTCGAGCAACAAGCTCTCATAAACAAGACCCTCAAAAAGATAAAGTTCCCTGTCCCTTGCGTAGCAACTGCTATCGCCAGGAGTGCGAAAACTTTCATTCCTTCGGCCGAAGAAATTCTCCAAAAAGATGACCACATATTTTTGCTCTCTTCTCAGGAATCGATGAATGAATTAACCAGAGTGTTTACACAACCTCGACCTCCGGTTAGAAATGTGGTTGTTTTCGGAGGGAGACGTATCGGGCATCTGGTGGCAAGAGGACTGGAAGATCAGGGAATCTCGGTAATGGTTATCGAAGAAGACTATAATAGAAGCCAGGAAATAGCCGCAGAATTGAAAAAAGCTTCGGTAATTCATGGAGACGCAACCGACCGTGATTTTCAAGTCGAACAGGGTGTGCCGTCTGCAGATACTTTTATTTCTACAACTGAAAATGATGAACTGAATATCCTGTGTGCCCTGCTGGCAAAGAACCTTGGCGTTCCCCGTAATCTTATAACTTTGAACAAACCGGGATATATTCCCCTGGCGGAAGCTATCGGCATCGACATGGCAATATCGCCACTTCTTCTTACCGCAAACAAGATAGCCCATTTCGTCCTTCACGGTGGGGCTATTTCAGCAGTCTTCGTCGGCGGGCAGGAAATCCAGGCAATCGAATTCGCCGTGAGTCCTACCGCAAGCATTGCCCAGCGTAGCATTCCCGAAGCCGGGTTACCGAAGGACGTAATCGCTGCCGCGATTATCCGCGACGACAAGTTAACCATACCCCCGGATGACAGCATCATTTATCCGGGTGACCACGTGATAATAGTTTCTCCTTTATCAGTCACCTCATCTGTCGAGAAACTATTCAAATGAAAAACGTATAATGAGATTTAATATAGTATTCCACTATCTCGGCCTCATCCTGACAATCCTCGGATTGTTCATGTTGGTCCCTTTTTTATGGAGCCTCATAAAGGGAGAGACCTGTTCACTGGTTTTCGGAATTTCAACAGCAACTACGGTTGGATGCGGACTCCTTCTGTGGCAACTTATAAAGACTGATAATAACAAACTGAGTCGACGCGAAGCTATTATGCTTGTGGCAGGAAGCTGGATTCTTGTTTCGGTTTTCGGCTCTCTTCCATACGTAATATCCGGCACCTTTCCGAATATAATGGATGCCTGGTTTGAGTCTGTTTCAGGATTTACAACAACCGGCGCTACGGTTATGACATCCATTGAGGACAAACAGCAGGGTATACTCCTATGGCGAGGACTTACACAGTGGATAGGCGGTATGGGGATCATCACCCTTTTCGTCGCTTTGTTCCCTTTGCTTGGCATCGGGGCTTCTCACCTTGTTGAGAGCGAAATGCCGGGTCCCCAGGCAGAAAGACTTACCCCGCGTATCAGGGATACTGCAAAAACCGTATGGATTCTCTATGTTGGTTTCAGCGTTTTTGAATTTATCCTCCTCTTTGTAGCCGGACTTTCAGCCTTCGACGCCATCACAGTTACCTTTGGCACTATGCCAACCGGGGGTTTCGCGCCGGTAAATATGAGCATAGAGTCATATAACAGCCTGTTTGTCGATATCGTAATAATAGTCTTCATGACAATAGCCGGAGTGAATTTCGGCCTTTTCTATTTCCTGGTCTGGAAACGACAGGTAAAACAGCTGATTCAAAATGCAGAGTTCCGTCTGTATATAATGCTCATTCTTATCTCAACCGTGCTAATAACAGTAAACCTCATCGCCAGCATGGACATTTCTTTTGGAGAAGCTCTGAGACACGGCAGTTTCCAGGTGGTTTCAATTATGACAACGACTGGTTTTAATACGGTTGACTTTAATATATGGCCTGCATTCGCAAAAGCGATTTTGCTTACGCTTATGATAATAGGTGCCTGCGCAGGTTCAACCGGTGGAGCGCTTAAAGTGGTTAGACTTTTAGTCCTTGTTAAATATGCTTACCGCAGGATAATCCTTGCTTTTAATCCACGAGTGGTCGTTCCTTTAAAAATAGGCGGAACGGTACTACCGGAAAACATTATTTCAGGGATCATAGGTATGGCTATAGTATACGCTGCTACCATTTTCATAGGTTTCCTGATCATGAGTGCAGTCGGTCTCGATCATGTCACCGCCTTGTCTTCCGTAATCGCTTCAGCAGGTAATGTCGGTCCTGGCCTAAACCTTGTAGGGCCGGCTTCGAACTATGAATTTATCCCGCTACCGGGGAAATTCGTCCTGACGGTCTGTATGATAGTCGGACGACTGGAATTATTCACAGTATTTATGATTTTCATACCCCCATTCTGGAAATGGAGATAACATAAAATAAAAAATCTGAAATAAAGGTTGTAGTTTTCTTCACATGGGGTTATAATATCCTCTGTTTCGCTGTTAATTGTATTAAATAATGGAATTTCAAAATATCATTGTACCGGTAAACGGATCCGCAGTTGATGAAGAAACAGTAAAATTGGCCTGCAGGATGGCCAAACCCGATAAAGCCAAACTATTTGCTGTTCATGTCATTCCTATAGACCGCACACTTCCGCTTGATGCTGAAGTAGAGTCTGAAGTCCAGAAGGGTGAAGCTATTCTAGATAAGGCTGAAAATGTAGCGAAAGCAAGCGGTTCCTCCATGGATACAGACCTTCTTCAGGCGCGTGAACCGGGTCCCGCAATAGTCGACCTGACAAAGGAACGGGGAGCCGACCTTATTATAATCGGTATCGATTACAAGACACGGTTCGGTCAGTTCGATCTTGGAAACGTAGTACCTTACATATTAAAGAACGCACCATGTCGTGTAATACTGTACCACCAGTACGTCGGAGATCAAGGATAATCACGATTATGAAAGTACTTATAGTAGGTTGTGGAAGAGTCGGTGCCTTACTGGCCAGGAAACTGGACGCAGAAGGTCACGAGGTTACTATCGTGGATAATGATGCTTACAGCTTCAGAAGATTAAAGTTCTCCCCTGATCTTCCCGAGTTTAGAGGTACTGCTCTCAGGGGTAATGGTATCGATGAGGAAGCTCTAAAAAAAGCCGGTATCGAAACAACCGATGTTTTTTTTGCTCTTACACAGGGAGACAATCGTAATATAATGGCATGCCAGATTGCCAAGCATACTTTCAATGTCCCCAGGACCATATGCCGTATATACGACCCACTCCGTCAGGAACTATATAATACACTGGGAATAGAAGCAATAAGTCCCACAACTATTATTTCTGATATTCTCAAAGAAATTATGGAGAGTTAATGTATATCATCATTATCGGAGGTGGCAGGGTCGGATACTATTTGACGAAAACCCTTCTCAATGAAGGTCACGAAGTCCTTATAGTTGAAAAAAATGCCACGTATTGTGAAACCATTAATAACGAACTCGGTACAGTTTGTATTCAGGGTGACGGATGTGAGACAGCGACGCTTGTTGAAGTCGGAACCGAACGTGCCGATATGCTTGTTGCCGTAACCGGCGAAGACCAGGATAATCTCGTTGCCTGCCAGCTTGCCAAGCATAAATTTAACGTTCAACGAACCATAGCCCGAATCAGAAATCCTCAGAATGAAGAACTGTTCAAGAAGCTTGGAATCGATGTCACGGTCAGCAGTACCAACGTTATCCTTGAATATATACAGGAGGACGTACCTACTCACCCGTTAACCCACCTCCTTGCTATAGAAGATAGCGGAGAAGAAATTGTTGAAATAAGGATTCCACCGGGAGCTAAAACAATAGGTCAACCAATTCGTCACCTTGAAATACCCGGAGGGAATAAACTGATGCTGGTAATCAGCACCGGAAAAAAGAACCGCATTCCTACAAAAAATACTGTTATCAAAGAAGGCGATCGGATAATCGCGATCACTACTCACCAGGAAGAGGAAGCTTTACGAGCAGCCCTTACCGGCGATCAGTAATTATCTTTTCCGCCTTGTATCATTTCTTTCCATACTATTCGATTTATTAACCACCATTGTATTTAATAGTCAGCTATTGTATTTTCCTGCATATTACGTTACAATCTATCGCATACGAATCTAATCGATATTTCAGATAAAGTAAAACAACCGGAAATATGTGATGTTTATAGAAACAACCTCAGGGAAAATATTATCGGCAGTTATTATCATGCTTATGCTTATCATAGTTATTGGGGGAATCTTCGTATGGTCAAGGTACGAACCGGGTAATCCTGTGGAAATTACTCATCCAGCCAATGAAATTTGGAATGGAACAATCTATATCGGTGGAGCAGTTAATCTGCCGGGATACTACCCCTTTACCTATCAAGATACCATCGAAACACTTGTACGGGCAGCCGGTGGAATGACAGATAATTACAATCCCGTTAATATAACCCTCCTCCTGGACGATTCGAAACATGAACAACAAATCCAGAAAATAGACATAAATCGTGCAGAAAAATGGCTGCTTGAAACTCTACCGGGAATCGGTGAAACTATTGCCCAACGTATCATCGACTACCGTACAAATAATGGAAAATTCACCAGCACACTGGGGCTACTCGAAGTAGACGGCATAGGGACCTCTATTTATGAACGAATCAAGGAATATGTAACCGTTTCCGATTAAATATCAGGAAGGACGAACGGTATCGTTGTATTTGATCTGTTTATGCTGTGGCTTGATAATTGGTATCTTGTCCGGCCCATTGTTTCCGTTACCCGTAATCCTTGCATTCACGGGACTGATACCCTTTTTCTTTGCTTTAAAAGTCAAACTTTACAGGAGAGCAGCTATCCTGGCAGGTTTGTTTATGATTACTTTTTTCTCCGGGAATTACCTTTATACCTGCAACCTTCCCGAGAATAATGAACAAGAACTCAGTTTTTATAATGAAAAAGACAATGTTCACCTCAAAGGGATGATTAAAAGAGACTCGGAACCGGGATACAGGAACACTCGACTCCAGGTCGACATCACCTCCATATCAGTAAATGACAAGTGGATGAGCATTTCCGGTACAGCTCTTGTCTTTGTTCCTGTCTATTCAGACTATAACTATGGCGACCTGCTTCTCATAGAAGGTTCACCGGAAACACCCCCTCAACTTGAAGATTTCGATTATGAAACGTATCTGGCAAGAAAAGGTATCTATTCAAGCATTTATTATCCGAAAATTACTGTGCTTGATACCGGAACCGGTATCAAGCCAATGGAATGGATTTATTCTTTTAGAAACAACATGGCCCGGGTAATAGACCAAACAATACCTGAACCTCATGCGTCCCTGACTAAGGGAATATTGCTGGGAATGCGAAGCACCATTCCTTCATCAACCAGGGACGAGTTCAGCTATACCGGGACTGCCCATCTTCTGGCTATTTCGGGTCTGCATCTTACCATAATCGCAGGGATCCTGGTATCTCTGGGTATCAGGACCTTCGGCAAGAGAGGTTATGTATACGTCTGGATGACAATTGCTGCTATCTGGCTATACGCAGTCCTCACCGGAATGAATCCACCGGTGCTGCGTTCTGTCCAGATGATAAGCCTGTTTCTCGCGGCGGAACTGTTTGGCAGACAGAGAAGTTCCATCATTGCCCTGTTCTTCGCCGCTGCATTAATGTCCAGCTTTAACCCTCAGCTATTATGGGATCCTTCCTTCCAGTTAAGTTTTGCAGCAATGGCTGGCCTGGTATTCATTTTTCCCTTGTTACAGTCACTATCTCGAAGGGCGATTATTTCCAGGTCCGGAGAAAACGGCAAACTTTCCGGAATCACTACAGCCGTTGCGGACAGCTTCAGCGTTAGTTTAAGTGCGATTGCTGCAGTCTGGCCTCTTATCGCTTACTATTTCGAGACTATCTCACCCGTTGCCCCCGTAGCTACATTTTTTACACTACCGGCATTACCCGGAGTCATTGTCACTGGTTTCCTGACCGGAGTGACCGGGCTGATCTTTCTTCCTGCTGCACAAGTCATAGCCTGGATAGGATGGATTTTTACCTCTTATGTCCTCCTGGTAGTGAAAGTTTTCACCTTCATTCCTGCAATAGAGAATCAATCTGTTGGGATCTTGCCGATTATTATCTACTATGCGGTCCTCGTACTTGTTCTCTGGTTCATTTACAGGAGAAATCCAAACTCTGAAATAACAGTTCCTGCTGCAGGTGTTATCTCTTTGATTCCCAAGAAATGGATAGTAAGTCCGCTGCTGGTTTTAAGCGTTTTTACCTTAGTTTTCGCTTTTTCTATGCCGGATAAAAAACTCCACGTATGTTTCCTGGATGTCGGGCAGGGTGATGCTATCCTGGTCAGTAAAGGCAGCCGGCAAATCCTGGTAGACGGCGGTCCGAGTCCACAGGCTATTACGACAGCACTGGGTAAAGAAATGCCATTCTGGGACAGGTCAATAGACCTGGTAGTGTTGACTCACCCGGATGCCGACCACATAACAGGCCTTATCGAGGTACTACGAAGATATGAAGTGAAACAGGTGCTCTACCCCGATATGGACATTTATTCAGGTTTGCATGCTAATTTTCTCGAATTTATCAAGCAAAAAGACATTACCACTGTTCTGGCAGAAGCAGGTCAGCGTATCACCTTGAGCGAGGGTATATGTCTGGACGTACTCAATCCTTTTCCCGGTGTTCAATATTCCGATATGGACAATAACAGCGTGGTTTTACGTCTTGGGTCGGGGAACATCAGTTATCTTCTAACGGGAGACATCATGAAAGAAGCAGAATATAATTTGTTATTACGACGCGCGGTCAGAGGAAGTACGGTTCTCAAGTTAGCCCACCATGGATCAGCATCCTCAACTACCGATGAATTCCTGACCGTTGTCAATCCGCAAATAGCCATAGTTTCAGCAGGTCTGGATAACAGGTACGGTCATCCGGACGAAGAAGTCCTGGAAAGACTGGAAACGAAGGGAAATATCTCTATTTTCAATACTATTATTCATGGTACGATAGAGTTTATCTCTGACGGTATTAATGTCAGGATAAAAACAGAGAAATAGCAGCTGTTTCTCAAATCAACGTTATCATCGTATATTTACTTTACATTACTTATAAGGAGGAAACCATTTTGGAGTTAAACTACACAGAAAACGATAAAAGATTTAAAGGAATAGTTCCCGAGAGGTTAATGGCTGAGCAGGCAGCATCCGGTTTTGGATTCACAGAGGGCCCGGTCTGGTGCGGTGATTATCTCCTTTTCAGCGATATTCCACGTAACCGCATAATACGGCTTGATTTGCTCAGTGACGGTCCTGAAGTTACCACCTACCGCCGACCCAGCGGTAATTCCAACGGGCTGACCCTTGACAGAAGCGGACGACTTATCGTCTGCGAATCTACTGCGAGAAGGTTAACCCGTACTGAGATAGATGGCAGCATTACAGTGCTGGCTGAAGGGTATAACGGAAAGAGACTGAACAGCCCGAATGACGTGGTGGTCAGGCTCGATGGTACCGTATATTTCACCGATCCATTTTATCTTTCAGGTAATCCTCCTCCACCAGAAGAGCTAGGTTTTAAAGGATTTTTCAGCGTTACACCGAACGGAGAAATCCACCTGCTGGCGGATGATTATATATTCCCGAACGGCCTGGCTTTCTCTCCGGATGAGTCGATTTTATACGTGAATGATACGCGTAACAGCCATATCAGGGCTTATGACGTAAGAGAGGATGGAAGTATCGGTAATGAAAGAATACTCATTGAAATGAAGGGAGAAGGACCCGGAGCACCGGACGGCATGAAAGTCGATATGGAGGGAAATATTTACTGCACCGGCCCCGGCGGGATATGGATAATAAGCCCTGACGGGACCCATCTCGGCACAATAAATTTCCCCGAGATACCGGCCAATCTCTGCTGGGGAGATAAAGACTGGAAAACTCTCTATGTTACCGCGCGTACCAGTGTGTATCGTTTAAGGCTCCTGGCTGAAGGAATAGCACCATACAAAGTCGAACCTTTCCCGTGGCCCTGATTACTGAATGCTCCTGAATTGAATAAAATTTATCCTTCTCAATATCCTATATTTTCATAAAGATGTCACAGCGTACAATAATGCATATAGACCTTGATGCTTTTTTTGTTTCGGTTGAAGTGGTTTTAAATCCGGAACTGAAAGGCAAGCCCGTAGTTGTCGGCGGCAGGCCAGATGCAAGAGGTGTAATATCCGCTGCATCATATGAAGCCCGCGCCTACGGACTTCATTCGGCCATGCCCCTGAAAACGGCTAGCCGGCTCTGTCCCCAGGCAATATTTATCGAAGGCAATTTCCAGAGATACCGGGAAGCATCGAAAAAATTCATGGCAATCCTTGCCGATTTCTCTCCATTCGTAGAGCCAATGAGTCTGGACGAAGCATTTCTCGACGTTACAGGATTCGAATCTCTTCATGGTACGATCAGGAAGATGGCGATCTCTATTAAGCAACGGGTGATGAACGAGCAGGGATTATGTGCATCGATAGGTATTGCACCATGCAAGGTAGTCGCAAAAGTTGCCTCAGACTACTCAAAACCTGATGGACTCATCGAAGTGAAACACGGAGAAGAACGGGATTTCCTCGCTCCTTTACCGGTCGGAAAGCTGCCCGGAGTAGGTAAGCAAGCTCAAAAACGCCTGAAGGAATTGGGTGTGATCACTATCGGGCAACTTGCCTCTATACCCTTGAAAACACTGTCCGGTCATTTCGGTATAGCGGGTACGACGATGCATAATGCCGCGAATGGTATAGACAACCGAAAAGTAGAACCGCCGGGTACTGCCAAGTCCATCAGTCGCGAGACTACATTCAAAGAAGACACGAATAACATTGAGTTCCTGAAATCCACCCTTCGGTATCTTGGTGAGAAAGTCGGTGCGGATTTAAGACGCAGAGAAAGACGGGCTAAATGTGTTACTTTGAAAATCAGGTTTTCTGACTTTACCACCAGTACCCGAAGCCAGACGCTTCGGCAGCCGTTTGACAGCAACGATATCATCTTTAGCACCGGTGCCCGGTTACTGGAGAAGGCAATACAAACCGGGAAAAAGCCGGTACGGCTTCTTGGTATCGGTATATCAGGCATCGTTGAACCAGGAGGTCAAATGTCTATGCTGGATACCAATGGCGAGCGAATAGTTCAGCTAAATAAAACGATTGATGATATACGTGATAAATACGGCTTCTCCTCTATCCAGACAGGCAGGACACTTTTACTGAGAGATATCTTCGCCTTTAACGGAAAATAGCGCTCTTCGCACTCCCGGAATATCCTGAAAGCGCCGTAAATACAGAAACTCTATCCTATTTATCCGTACCAGAGTTCTTAATCTCTTTTTTTCCTGTCAGGAAATATGGTGGAGTATCTGAATCTTCGAACGTAAGAAGACGTGCCGGATAGTTGATCGTAATACCTTCTTTATCGAGTCTTGCTTTCAAACGTTTTATTATTTCACTCTTTACCTTGAACGAACCTAATCTGTCATTTGCCCGTACCCATATCCAGAAGTTAATATTTGAATCACCGAATTCCTCGTACATAAACCATGGCTCGAAGGTTTTATCAGCCTCGTCAAGTTCCCGAATTACTTCATTTGCTACTTCAAGTGAAAGTTTTTCAACCTTGGGAAGGTCAGCATTATAACTGACACCACAGTCTATCTGCACTCCCATTTCCATAGTCGGACCGTAATAGTTGGTAATTATACTTTCAGCCAGTCTGGAATTCGGGATAATAATCAGGTTATTAAAAGGAGTCCGAATCCTGGTGCTGCGCCAGCCTACATCAGAAACATACCCCCGTATATTTGGATCTTCAAGCTCGATGTAGTCTCCGATTCTTACCACTCTATCGGAAACAATCTGTGTGCTGGCAAAAAAATTAGCTAATGTTGGTTGTAGGGCAAGTGCTACCGCCAGACCACCAAGACCAAGACCGGCAATGATCGGTGAAATCTGGATAGTCAGGAAATCGAGAATTATAAGAATACCGATAGCAACAATTATGATGATCAGTACTCGTCTTAAAAAGCGTATCAGACCTTCGTCGAACCGCGCTTTCCGTCGTGCTCGTAGACTACGCATATACCAGGTCAGCAGGCTACCGAGGATATTTGCCAGCGCATAGGTAACAATGGCAATAACAGCCACTATGGCTGTTTGTCTTAGTGCACCAGCCCACTGCTGCATGAAGGACAATGTGCCCAGAGCCAGAAGCAAGCCATCTAATATAATATAAACCAGTAATGGTCTGATAATACTCTGTAACAGTTGTGGCGTGAAGGCTGATTTTTTTGTACGACGTTCCAATATATGCTGTATATACCTGACCAGTTTAACGACTAACCAGGCTAAAAATATGGAAATAACCAGAATAAGTACCGCCCAGCCTATCTCAAGCAATAAGGATCCTTTAACAAAATCCGGTTGCATTACGCACTCCTGTATTAACCATAACCGACTGGTAGTAATGGATAATCTAACCGCTTGAGCTAACTTTGTCAATCCTGGTCTCTCACTATTTATATGCGAAATATTTTCATAACGCTATCGAGGATACCTGTAACAAGCCGTGTTAACTTGACGGGTGTTTCATGATAACCCTATAATTGTTGCAATAATAGAAAGGAGAGAAGCTTTATGGTAGGGATTGTATCCTATGGAGCGTATGTGCCCTTACGAAGGTTGGGTAAGGGAACGCAGGGCTGGCGCTCACCCAATGAGAAAGCAGTAGCATATTATGATGAAGACACCATGACAATGGCTGTTGCGGCTGCTATCGACTGTCTGGGTGACAGAGACCGCCAGACCGTTGATGGCTTATATTTTGCTTCAACGACCGCTCCCTACAAAGAAAAACTGGCGGCAACGACAGCTGCAGTCGCTGTTGATCTCCGGAAGGACATTCTCACTGCGGACTGTGGCGATACACTCAGGTCCGGCATGGGTGCCCTTCGGATGGCTATAGACACGGTAAAAGCAGGTTCCGCCAAGCAGCTGCTAGTAACTGCCTCAGACTGTCGTCTGGGCGACCCCGGTGGCGCACTCGACCAGATATTCGGTGATGGTGCTGCCGCTTTTCTCATCGGCGATACCGATGTCATCGCAACACTCGAAGCGTATTATTCAGTATCCAATGAACTCTTTGATTTCTGGCGGGGTGATACCGCTAAATTCATCCACACCTGGGAAGACAGGTGGGTCCAGGAAGAAGGGTATATGAAGGTTGTGCCTCAGGTAGTAGGAGAATTCCTTGAAAAATATAATCTGTCGTTGAAGGATATGACCAAGGTAGCCCTCTACGGAAACAACCAGAGGCGACATGGACAGGTAGCAAAGACTCTGGGCCTCAGCCCTGAGCAAATCCAGGACCCGCTGTATTCGACAGTAGGAAACACCGGGACTGCAGCTACCCCCATGCAACTCGTTTCTGCTCTGGAAAGTGCAAAACCCGGTGATAAAATCCTCTGTATAGCCTATGGAGACGGATGTGATGTCTTACTTTTCCAGACCACCGATGCCATCACCGGTTATAAACCTAACAGGGCTATGAAAACCCACCTTGCCGCGAAAATGATATTCCCCAGTTACCAGCAGTACTTCGGATTTCATCATCAGACCAGAGATACCGAGAGTGGCGGTGGACCAGCAGCATCGGTCCTGGCTAGGGAAGTGGAGCAAATTTACGCTCTCCGCGGCACTAAGTGCCAGGTATGTGGAACGGTCCAGTACCCACCCCAGAGAGTCTGCGTCAAGTGCCAGACCAAGGACCGGATGGAATCATTCAGGCTCTCCGACCAGAAAGGCAAGATATATACCAGGGTTCTGGATTACGCAGCCGGGGTACCACCGTATGAAAGTCCGGCAGTTAATTTTTATCTGGACTGGGACTGTGGTGGCCGAGCGAATTTCCAGCTGACAGACAAGAAACCTACTATAGAGGATGTACCGATAGGCATGGAGGTCGAGATGACTTTCAGAAACATCATTAACGGCGGCGGCATTCACCATTACTGGTGGAAAGCGATGCCTATCAGGGAAACATGGATTGCGAAGGAGGAGAAGTAACATGGCGGTCGGCACGATAAAAGATAAAGTTGCCGTGGTCGGCATGGGCTGCGTAAAATTCGGAGAAAACTGGGATAAGAGTGCCAGTGACATGATGGTGGACGCCGCCTACGAAGCCTATGAAGATGCCGGTATTGAGCCCAAAGATATTGAAGCAGCATGGTTCGGTTCTACTCAGATTTCACTCGGTGAACCTATGGCCTATAACCTTAAATTCGACTATATACCCATCACGCGTGTCGAAAACCTTTGTGCAACAGCTACCGACGCGTTCAGAAATGCCTGTTATGCAGTCGCAGCCGGTATGTATGACGTTGTTATGGCTCTCGGCTGTGAGAAACTTAAAGATACCGGACGTGGTGGCCTCGGAGGAGGAGGCGGCGGTGGCGGCGGCGGAGATATGCTGTTCATCCCTTCGGGAGGACCGCATACTGCATTCGCCCAAATGGCCAACAGGTATATGAAAGAGTACGGATGGAGTTATGAAGAGTTCAAGCCTATTCTCGCCAAGATTGCCGTTAAGAATCACTACAATGGCTCTCTAAATCCCAAGGCGCACTTCCAGCAGGCTATTACCGAAGAACAGGCAATTAACGCCCCTATGATGTCCTGGCCACTCGGTCTCTATGACTGCTGCGGCGTCAGCGACGGCGCTGCTGCGGCTATCATCACCAGGACCGACATGGCAAAAAGTTTCAGGGACGACTATACCCTGGTAAAAGGGGTTGGTCTTGCTGTCGGCGCCAGACAGGGTTGGACGAGGCAGGACGTCGACTTAACCCATATTGAACCGACCGTACGGGCCGGACGTCAGGCCTATGAACAGGCCGGTATCAAAGACCCGTTTAAGGAAATCGACCTGGCTGAAGTGCACGACTGCTTCACCATCACCGAGCTTGTCATCATGGAAGACCTTGGTTTCGCTCCCCGTGGCGGGGCCCCTGAATACGTGAAAGAAGGCAGGTTCCTTCTCGATGGCGACCTGGCGGTCAATCCCGACGGCGGGCTAAAATCCTTCGGACATCCCATCGGCGCAAGCGGACTCAGGATGCTTTACGAAGTATACAAGCAGCTCCAGGGTAAAGCCGGTCCCCGGCAGAGGAAAAATCCTACCCTGGGACTGACTCACAATTTTGGTTTCAATCCCGGCAGCGGTGTCGGCAGTGTGACCATTATGGGACAGGCAGACACCAAGTCCTTTGGTTAAACGAAAAACCAGACCGAAAGAAAAAGGCTCCTCAAATAATGAGGAGCCTTTTTAGTGGGCATAAACATATACCAGGCGTGCTACTGAACGTGATAACAGGTAAAATCTTGTTTATCGTGTGAAAATTGGAGTATAATTAGCCCTAACCAAAAAAGGAGATGAGGAATAATGTCATCATCATACGCATTTTTACAGAATGAATTTGTCCCCCTGACCGAGGCAAAACTGGGAGTGATGACAAATTTCATCCACTACGGCACCGGTGTTTTCGAAGGTATAAGAGGCAACTGGAACGCCGAAGAGAAGCAAAATTATATATTCGCTCTTGAAGCCCATTATCGACGTCTTCTGGACGGCTGCAGTGTACTGAGGATAGACTTGCCTTATTCGCTGGAAGAATTGTGTAACATTACAGTGGAACTGGTAGACAAATGCGGATTCGAGGAAGATATCTATATCCGCCCTGTAGCATACAAAAGTTCGGAAGCCCTTGGTGTCCGCCTTCACAACCTTGAGAACGATTTCCTGGTATTCGCCTTTCCCTGGGGACCATATCTGCCGGAAAAGGTTAAGTGCTGCGTGTCCTCGTGGCGATTTCCCACCGAAATACCACGGGCAAAGCTGACCGGACTTTACATTACCAACGCGCTGGCCAAGACAGAAGCGGTAGACCACGGGTATGACGAAGCGATAATGCTTACTCCTGACGGATATGTCGCCGAAGGAAGTGGAGAAAATATATTCCTGTATAAAAACGGAGAACTGGCAACACCGGCAACCTATGACGGTGTTCTGATCGGAATTACCCGTAACCTCGTCATGAAACTCGCGGCAGACGAACTTGGTATAAAGACAACCGAACGACACGTTAACCGTATCGAATTATACAACGCTGAGGAGTGCTTCCTGACTGGTACAGCCGCCAATATCACGCCTGTAGCTGAAATAGACGGCCGAAAAGTCGGAAACGGCGAAATCGGTGAAATTACTGCAAAACTCCAGAAGATTTACAATGATCTCATTCTTGGTAAAAATCAGAAATACGCGGATCTCTGTACACCGGCACATAACAGGATAACGGCGAATAATTAGACGATGTATTACGGTGTTATCTCTGTAGTAATCGCTTACCTGCTGGGATCCTTCCCGACTGCCTATATTATCACCCGTTTTGGTTACGGCAAAGACATACGCAAACTTGGCGGTGGGAATGTCGGGACCCATAACGTCTATGAGAATGTCGGCAAATTACCGGGTATAATTGTCGGGATAATTGACGTCGGTAAAGGAGTTGCATCCGTATATATCGGGCTGGCTCTACTCGTATCTCCTGACTATTATTACTGGGTTTTCGGGGCAGGACTGGCTGCCGTTATCGGACATATATGGCCTGTATTTCTGAAATTCAGGGGCGGCAATGGAATAGCAACATCTATCGGTATTCTCCTCGTACTGATGACCCGGGAATCATTGATAGCTCTCGCTGTAGCCCTATTATTGCTGGTCATCACCCGCAATACTATTCTGTCGATAAATATCAGTCTATTATTGACAATACCTATTGCCCCGATTTTTTTAAGGGATCCGTGGCTCCCTTACCTGGTCTTTTCTCTCATCCTGATAATGATCCTTGTCTCGAATTTCCTTCCCACCATGAGAACCGCCATGGCGAAAGCAGGTAGTAAACAAAAACTGACAGCAGAGCTTTTTAGATTCGAACAGGAAAAACCACCGGGGAAAGAAGGCAGCAAAAAAAAATAACTCCGGTTATTTGGATTGCCCGGCTTCGAGTGATTTAAGCAGACAGATAACCTGGCAGTTTTCTTCGAGTGTGGTGGTATAATTAAAGGCTTCTTCAAGTAACTGCCCCGTAGCGAAAGTGCCATGACCGTGAACCATAATTATCCGCCTGTCTTTTAATGCTTCAGCAATAATATCGGCCATTCCACCGGGTTTCACTTCCATACCCCATCCAAGGACGGGGACTTCCCCTATCGTGTTATATCCCTCGGTCGAATTTGGTACGATTTTCTTTTCTTTCAATGAAAGAGCTATGGAATGAGGAGGATGAGCGTGGATAACAGCAAGGGCAGATGTTACCTGGTAAATAGTACGGTGAACTGCCAGCTCGGTCGATGCAAGGGGGGTCGAGCGGTCATTCTTAAAAATACCGGTTTCAATGAGGTCCTGCTCTTGAAGACACCCGAGTTGAGAACCCCTGCGGGTTATAATCAGGTTGTCACCAAGGCGAATGCTGAGGTTACCCGTATGTGATGAGACAAGTCCTCTGGTAAATAAATCGCGACCTACTTCCTGGAATTGCGATGTAATCATAATTCTTTTCTGTGAGTACCACCTTCACAAGATTCGTATATAAATCGTGTATAACGGTAGCCAGTGTATACTCACTGAAAAGAAATTGCAAGTCAGATGTTTATGTCATCTGCCTTATGACAGCAATAACCTTACCCTGCACTTCGACATTGTCCGGTTCGGCATATATAGGGTCCATCTGGCTGTTTGCCGGTTGCAGCCTGATACGTCCCTTTTCACGGTAGAGTTTTTTAAGAGTCACCTCTTTTTCAGCCTTCAGCCAGACAGCGGCCATTTCTCCATTCTCTACTACGTTCACATGCTGCATCAAAACGGTATCACCATCATTGATAAGGGCATCGATCATGGACTGACCTTTTACTTTGAGTGCGTAGATGTCCGTTTTGCCTTTGGTCAGATCTTCCGGGACGTCCATGGTTTCCGAGGAGGCAGTTATATCCCAGGTATCCGGTGCCGGCACGGGAATAGGTTCACCTGCCGCGATCTGACCTATTACAGGCACTCTAAGAGTTTGAAATCTGGTTGGAGATTCGGATATCATTTCAATTCCCCGTGATATACCGGGATGCCGTCTAATATAACCTTCGCGTTCGAGTATGTCGAGGTTGTAATCAACAACAGATGTTGAACTGATATTACATCCGTTAAGGATATCCCTGACCGTCGGGGGGTAGCTTTTATCCGTCCAGAAACGTTTTAAGAAATCTATGATGTTGCGTTGTTTCGGCGATAGTGCTTTCACTTTTCACCTCACAAAAAGCCCGGCTAGACCGAACATCCGTTCTATGCTACTCTACCAATAGCCAGACCCTTTGTCAAGTGGGATAGGGTCTGGCTATTTGAACAGCTTTTGTTTCTTCATACGGATTCAGCTTTATTCTTCAGCTGGTTCGGGAGCCGGGGGTGGTGCCTGCGGTTTCTGAATAGCATTCAGTTTCTTCAGCAGGCGAGACTTCCGCCTGGCAGCATTATTGGCGTGAATTACACCTTTTTCCGCCGCTTTATCAAGCGTACTGACAGCTTCGGCTACCGCCGCAGCAGCTTCATCCAGCTTACCGGAGAAAATAAGTTTCTCCGCTTTAGTAATACTGGTCTTGCACTGGCTGCGTATCGGCTGGTTACTTAATCGCTTTCTCTCAGATACTCGCACCTGCTTCTGGGCTGATTTAGTGATTGGCAATATCTTCCTCCTGTTATGTTAACGGGGTTATAAATTTCAAACGCAAGTCCTATTATACCCTAAAACACGGGATTTGCTAAATAGCCGGTTGAAAATAAGGAATAAGTTTAGTTTACGACCTTCGCTGCTGCTCCCTGGTCAATTCTTGTTGCACTTGTTACACCACGCACGCCTTCTATCCGGACGAGAAGCCTGCTAAGCTGGGCAAGATTCGCCGCTTCCAGCGCAAAATATATCGATATCGTCTGATTATCATTATTTGTTAGACTCACTGCGGCAATATTTAACTTTTCTTCAGCCACAATCGTCGAAATATCCCGCATTAGTCCTACCCTGTCGAGTGCTTCAACCTGGATCTGTACAGGATACATGGCATCCGTTTCTCCCCACTCGACCGGGATCAGCCGGTCCTTTTCTTTCTCATTAACAATATTTTGACAGTCTTTCCGGTGAATAGTAATTCCACGGTTGCGGGTTATGTACCCCACAATTTCATCGCCGGGCACGGGATGACAGCATTGAGCGAGTTTCGTAAGCAGATCATCCACACCTCTCACTGTCACGGGTGACGTCGGGTGCCGGATTGGTGTGGAAGTAGTAACCTTCGGCTGTTGTTCCTGGTCGGCAAGTTTCATAGCTATCTGGTGGGTGGTAATATCACCGGAGCCGATAGCCAGGTAAAAATCATCCAGCTCTTCATACTTGAAAAGTTCCTGGAGTTTTTCTCTCTCTGAAAAAGGCAGACCGAGCTGCCTCATCGATTTCTCCAGGAGTTCGCGACCACGCTCAATGTTCTCGGTACGTTCCTGTTTCTTAAACCATTGCCGGATTTTTTCCCGGGCATGGGACGTTCCAACATAGCCGAGGACCGGATTCAACCAGTCGCGTGAAGGTCCTCTTTCGCCCTTCGTTGCCATAATTTCTACGACATCGCCGTTCTTAAGCTGATAGTTGAAAGGGACCAGCCGACCGTTTACTTTTGCCCCTATACAGCGATGGCCCAGGTCCGTGTGCACCCTGTAAGCAAAATCGAGCGGAGTCGCTCCATTCGGAAGATCTTTTATCTCTCCCTTCGGTGTATAGACGAATACCTGGTCGTTAAATATATCAGTCTTGACTGACTCAAGAAACTCCTCGGCGCCGCTGAGTTCACGGTGCCAGTCTACAAGCTGTCTAAGCCAGCTTATTCTTTCCTCGAAGCGTACATCCGTCTTTTCGCCTTCCTTGTAACGCCAGTGAGATGCGACGCCGTATTCATCGATACGGTGCATCTGGTAAGTCCGGATCTGAATTTCCAGCGGAGTCGTTCCCTGACACATCACTGCAGTATGCAATGACTGGTAGCCATTCGGTTTCGGGTTGGCAATAAAATCATCAAACTGTTCCGGCAACGGGTGCCACAAGTTGTGGATAATACCAAGAGCTGTATAACACTCTGAAATGGTATTTACCAGCACCCTGAGCGCCAGCAGGTCGTGAATATCATCGAAATCCTTACCCAGCGCGGCATATTTCTCCATCTTCTGATAGATGCTGTATATATGCTTCGGTCTTCCCGTAATGTCAGCTTTAAAACCCGATTTCTCGAATTCATCGATTAATTGCTGTTTGACCTGCTCGATAAACTGTTCTCGCTGGGCGCGTCGGCTGGCGACCAATTTAGCTACCTGGTGGTACTTTACAGGTTCAAGATACCTGAAAGACAGGTCCTCAAGCTGCCATTTCAACTCCCAGATACCAAGCCGATGGGCAAGAGGAGCATACACTTCTGCCGTTTCACGGGCTATCCTGAGCTGTTTTTCAGGTTCAAGGGCGTCAAGAGTCTTCATGTTATGTAATCTATCCGCCAGCTTGATGAATACAACCCTCAGGTCTTCAGCCATCGCAACCAGCATTTTTCTCAGGTTTTCTGCCTGCTCATTACGAGTGTTCTCATTCTGTCGCTGGATAACTTCTCCAGGTACGTTAAGTGATATCTTACCGAGTTTCGTTACGCCGTCTACTAGTTTACCAACCTCCGGACCGAACTCTTCGACTATTTCCTGCAAAGGAACGCCACAATTTTCGAGGACATCATGAAGCAGGGCTGCAGCAAGTGTACTGGTATCCATCTGCAGTTCGGCAAGGGTCACGGCAACCTGGAGCGGATGTTCAAGGTAAGGCTCACCCGATTTCCGTAATTGCCCTTCATGGGCTTTCATGGCATAATCGTAGGCTTTATTAATTATCGCCACCTTTTCAGGTGGGAGGTATTCATCGATTATCTTGAGGAGCCGCTCTACGCCCATTGCCTGACCTTCAACAAGTTAAGTGTAAATACAGTATATCCCAAGGTGAAAAATGTGTAAAATACAAAAATCACAATCCTTATGCAGATACAAATCGATTCTCGAAAAACAAATACCATAACAGTTGCTATTCCCGATGTATGTGCTCACTGATATTCGTGTTATAATCGAATTACTGAATCTCTCATACGGTGAAAAAGAAATCATGAGCGTATTCGATGAATTTAAGTGGCGCGGTCTTATCTATGACAGTACGGAAGGCCTGGAGGAAGTCCTGGCCAAAGAGAAGATTAGCGCGTATATAGGATTCGATCCCTCTGGACACAGTCTGCACCTGGGACATCTTATACCGATAATCGGACTTGTCCACCTGCAGCGATACGGTCATACTCCTATACCTGTTGCTGGAGGTGGTACCGGGCTTATCGGCGATCCCAGTGGTAAAGATACCGAAAGACAGCTTCTGTCCAAGGAAGAACTCGCTTATAACCTTGAAGGCATAAAGGAACAACTGAGTCGATTCCTCGATTTCGATTCAAAGACAAATCCGGCAATCATGGTGAACAATGCCGACTGGCTTACAACAACCCCGTTAACCGACTTTCTCCGGGATATCGGTAAACATTTCACCGTTAATAATATGCTCGCCAAAGAGTCTGTCAAACAGCGATTGAGTGGTGATGGTATCTCCTTTACCGAGTTCAGTTACATGCTGCTGCAATCGTTCGACTATCTCACGCTATATGAGAAATACAACTGCACTCTGCAAATGGGAGCCAGCGACCAGTGGGGAAATATTACCGCTGGAATCGACCTGATACGCCGCGTTCACGGGGCGAAAGCCCATTGCCTTGTTTTTCCTCTGCTGATGTCGTCCAGTGGTATGAAATTTGGAAAATCATCGGGCGCCGATATCTGGCTGGATGAAAAAATGACTTCTCCTTACAAACTCTACCAGTACTTCATCAATACCGAAGATACCGATGTCATCCGGTACATGAAGATATTTTCTTTCCTGTCAGAGGAAGAAATAGCCGGATATGAGGAAGAGGTTAGGAACAGACCGGAAAAACGTGAAGCTCATAAGAAGCTGGCACAGGATGTAACCCGCCTGGTACACGGTGACAACGCCCTGGCCAAAGCCGAAGAAGCGACAAAAGTGCTGTTCGGCGGACGAATACAAAACATTGGATTGGCAGACTTGCTGGAGATCTTCGCCGCTGTGCCGTCTGTCGAGATAAGCAAGGATGATATTTCAGGTAATGGTATGACGCTTGTCGACCTGGTTGTTACCGCCGGACTTGCCACATCAAAGGGCGAGGCCAGACGTACAATCGAAGGCGGAGGAATGAACCTGCAGAATGTCAGGGAAAACGACGTAAAACGGACCGTTTCGGTAAACGATACTATCGAAGGTAAAGCCCTCGTCCTCCGTAAAGGCCAGAAAGATTACCGGCTGGTACTGGTAAAATAACTATCCACGTCGTTTCCGTCCGATGCAGCGGACGGAAATCCACACCATCCAGCCATTCCCGCGAAGGCGGGAATCCAGAAAATATACCCGGATGTATAAAGGTAACGCATGAAAGTACTTGGAATATCGGGAAGCCCGAGAAAAGGCGGCAATACGGATACACTCCTCGCAGAAATGCTTCGCGGCGCTGCCGATAAGGGTGCCGAAACGAAGACTATTCGCCTGAATAACATGAAATTCGTTACCTGCCAGCACTGTGACGGCTGTCTGAAAGAGGGTAACTGCATCATTAAAGACGAAATGCAGGATATCTACCCCGAGTTCGAGCAGGCAGACGCAATCATCCTGGCAACTCCCATACAGTTCATGGGAATGACCGCCCCGATGAAGGCAATGATCGACCGTTTCCAGTCGCGCTGGGCGCGTAAATATGTCCTGAAAATGCCTCCGCTGGGTGAAGTGAAACCACGGAAAGGTTTCCTCATCGCCGTCGGTGGGACGAAATACAAAAATATCTTCGATTCACCGCTGGTAATCGTCAAGACATTCTTCCGTATACTGGATATCGAGTATGCCGGAGACATTCTCCTGAAAGGTATCGACGAAAAAGGCGCTATCAACAAGCACCCCGAAGCCCTCAAACAGGCATACGAAGAAGGCCAAAAGCTGGTAGAAGGGTAGTCTTTCATAAGAACCATTTCCATTCTTCTCAGTCATATTTCATATTTTTTTAGCTATTGACTCTCCCTTTAACAGGAGACTTATACTAGTAACCGAAATGGCTGATTTCCAGAATGTCGAGGATAGCAAATGTTAAAAAT
>CAZBQL010000047.1:1765-22832 GCA_964493985.1 uncultured Dehalococcoidales bacterium | reverse complement strand
CAACCCCGTTCTCTGAAATGATAGCTGTAATGAAATCAAGTGGGGTGATATCGAATGTCGGATTAGATATCTTCACCTCCGGGGGAAGAACTCCCTCTTCGATCAAGCCTGTATTACCACGCTCTTCAAGGTCTACCTTTGAACTGCTTATCGCAAAGTCGAATTTCAGTGTTTCGCACAGCACGTAAACCGGGATATTGTTCATCTTCGCCGCAGCAGCAATGGTATAGGTTCCAGCCCCGTTGATTATCTTTCCATCAGCCGTTATCCTGTCCGCTCCTACCAGCACCTTGTTAACCCCGGATATATACAATCCGATGGCGGTATCATCGATATAAAGTACAGGTATTCCATCTTCGGCAAGTTCCTGAGCCGTCCGTTCGCCGTAACGACCCGTTCCCGACTTCGTAACGATAACCTTAATACCTCTCTTAAGTCCGGCTATTTCTTTTATCGCAGCAACCACCGTTGAACTGTAGCTGTGGGTAAGTATCACGTCCCTGTTTTCGATGAGTTCTGCTGTACTATCTATAATCTTCGAAACTGCATTCACCGAATCCCGGTGCATGTCGTCGGCGAGGCTGACAGCCTGCCGCCTGGTCGATTCAAGGTTATCCTTCCGGTCTTCTTTGATAATCTCTCTCAGGTAGCGGGTAATGATATTAGGTATCGGCGCCATGGTCCTCCTGGCGGCGATAAGCCGCTTACCGACTTCCTTCTGTTCCAGCAGAAAATCACGGGCATTATCGGCTTCACTGGTCTCGGCAGCCGCCTTCATTACCATGATCGCCTGCCTTGCCAGCTCGCTGGCACCGTCCGTCGCGTTATTCTTGATAGCCTCTATTTGAACCTGAATCTCTTCTCTAATATCCATAGCGGTATTCTAGCAATATCAAGGGAGAGGAGCAAATTGGATTATAGAAAATTCATTGCTAGTAGATAGTCTTATTTCATAACTCCATATTATATGATAATATATCTGCAATGAGCGCTTCGGAACATGTTCTCAGGGTGGAAGGGCTGACCAAGTCCTTCAGCGGTCGCACCGTGGTAAATAACGTATCGTTCCACGTGCTGCCCGGTGAGGTATTCGGGTTCCTCGGACCGAACGGTTCCGGGAAGACCACCACTATCCGCATTGCCCAGGGAATCATCCGACCGGAAAGCGGATCGGTATTCATCCTCGGATCGCCACCTCAACGTTCCGTCTTGAAACACATCGGCTACGTCCCCGAGCAGGTAGGACTGCCGCCCAAGGCAAAGGTGCTGGACTCTCTGCGATACCTCATCCGCATGAAAGGGCTGTCTTTCCGGGAAGCTGAAGACCGTGCACTCGATCTGCTGAAACGGGTCGGGCTGTATGAATACCGCCTGAAAAAGGTCGATTCTCTCTCACGCGGAATGAGGCAGATGGCGCAGTTCGTCGTTGCCATCGCCCACCAGCCCAGACTCATTATCCTTGATGAGCCCTTCTCCGGTCTCGACCCGTTGAACGTTAACCTGATGAAGGAAATGCTTCTCGAAAGGCGGCAGGACGGCGCAACTATCATGTTCAGCACTCATGTTATGTCCGATGTCGAGGAAATGTGCGAACGGATCGCATTGATTTCCGACGGGAATATGCTCCTGTTCGGAAATCTGAGCGATATAAAACGCGAACGCGGAGAGAAGTCGGTAGAAGTTATGGCTGCAGCTATCCCCGACATTCTCCGGAATACCCCGAAGAAGATACTCCCTGATGACACGGTCGAGTATGAGACCGGTGACGATTTAACACCCGAAAAAATATTCCAGGCGTATGCCGCCTCCGGCATCCAGGTAGACAGGTTCGAGCGAATGATGCCTTCGCTGAACGATATATTTATCGAGGAGGTATCCCGTGCCCGTAATTCCCGCTGAAGTAGCAACCATATTTTCCGAAGAGACCAGGCGTCACATCCGCAGTGGGGGATACATCCTGTTTACCGTACTGGTTCCGCTCCTGCTGATTATCGGGATGTTTGTCGTACCGTTGATCATGGATGCCGCTTCCGAAGAAGCTCCTCCTGGACCCTCGACTGAATTCGACCTGAGCGGTATCGGCTTTGTCGATAACAGCGGTATTTTTAAAGGAATACCGGAACAGGACGGTTTGTCCCGTTATGATACTACCGAGGAAGGGCTTGAAGCTTACAAGCGGGGAGAAATCGATACTCTCTATGTCATTGATAAAAACTACCTTGAGACAGGCAAAGTCGTCCAGTACTCCGAATTTAAAACACTGTTCGAATCCAACCAGCAGGACGAGGAAGCATTCCGGTGGTACGTGCTGTACCCTCAACTTAAAGCACGGCAGGACAGTCAGCTTGATCCTGAGCTGGTAGCCCAGCGTACACTCATTGAAGAACAGATTTCCGAACAACTTAATCAAATGGACCCCGACCTGGTAGCACGTGTTGCCCAGCCTGCCGTCTATACGAATTTCAAGGTTGAAGAAGACGGCACTATTTCAGAGGTAGCGCCTGTCACGCAGGCGGTGGGAGAACTGGTCATCCCGGCGGTATTCGCCATGCTGCTGGTACTTGCCGTTATGACGGGAGTTGGCAACATGGTGACCAGCATCGCCGAAGAGAAGGAAAACCGGCTTGTCGAACTCATTATTACTTCAGCTTCACCCTTCCAGATTATGACCGGCAAACTTCTCGCCTTCGGGACCATCGGACTTGCCCAGTCCGTTTTGTGGGTACTGGTTGCCGCATTCACCATTCCGGTCATGTTCGACCAGATACCGGATGCCGGTGAATTGACCATCGCTCCTAGCCTGATGGCATTGATTCTGGCATGTTATATCGGCGGATATTTCATGTCGACAACGATCGCAATACTTATCGGGGCCGTTTCTTCGTCAGCCCGTGAAGCTTCGAGGACTGCTCCGTCATTTACCATGCTTGGTTTCGTGCCGTTATGGTTCTTCGGTTTCCTTATGCAGAGTCCTGACGGACTGTTTTCCCGTCTTCTTTCCTACATACCGTTTACCGCGCCTTCCGGTATACTGGTCAGGATCGCTACCGGTGGTGATATGAGCGGTCTGGAGATCGGGGCTTCACTGGCAGGGATGATAGTCACCGGGCTTCTCTTCCTCTGGATAGCCGGCAGAGTATTCAGAACAACCATGCTCATGCAGGGACAGAGTATCACACTGTCTAACCTCTGGACAGCACTAAAGAGTGCTGACTGAGTTTACTCTCCCCTATTAGCCAATAAACATAAAAATCTGCTATAATAGTCAGGTTTGAATTATGTCTGGAAGGTGGATTAAATGGATCTAACGGCTCATACCAGGGAAATCAGAGGTAAAAAAGTAAAAACTCTGCGCCGCCAGGGAATAACCCCGGTGCATGTTTTCGGTCACGGAATTGAACCTGAAGCGCTGCAGTGCGACACTATAGATCTGCAAAAAGTGCTGGCACAAGCCGGTAGCACAGGAATCGTTGGGCTTAAGATAGATAAATCCAGGAAAAAGAGAAACGTCATGATACGTGAAGTCCAGAAAGAACCTCGATCCGGTCAGCTCCTCCATGTTGATTTCTACCAGATTCGAATGGAAGAAAAACTGAAGGTAGATGTACCCATTATACTGACGGGCGAAGCCCCGGCACTCAAGCTGAAAGAGAACTTCCTGTCGCATGAACTTGACAGTTTATCGGTCGAGTGTCTGCCCGATGATATACCGAATCACATCGAGGTTGATGTCAGCATTCTCGAAGAAGCCGACCAGTCGATATATGTCGAAGATATAGTTCTCGGTAAAGAGATAACCGTATTAAACAATCCGGACCAGCTTATAGCCAAGATCAACGTCAGACATGTAGAAAGAGAAATCGAAGTTGAGGAAGCTGAAGCTGCTGAAGAAGGTGAAGTCGAAGCGGTTGAGGAAGAATCGACTGAAGAGAGTTCTTCGGAAGAGTAACTCTGATTTCTCCTCTCGTTGGCTGGTATAGATTACCTACTGCCCGGTAAGAAAACGTTGAGCATATATCGCCGCGGTAGCGCCGTCACCGGCAGCGGTAATAGCCTGCCGGGCAGAATTCAACCTGATGTCTCCGGCAGCAAATATTCCGGGTACATTTGTCTCCATTTTCTCGTTGGTAATGATATGCCCAACAGGATCGAGCGGCAGTATACCTTTAAGGTACTCCGTATCCGGCTGGAAACCTATAGAGACGAACAGGCCTGATACTTCCAGGGTGGATTTTTCTCCCGTCTTGACATTGTTCAGTTTAAGTCGCTCGACAAACACATCTCCTTCAATTTCATCGATAGTCGTATCCCACAAGATTTCCACCCTTGGTTCAGCGAGTATTCGTTCCCGCACAATACCTGCAGCTCTGAGTTCATCCCGCCGGTGTATTAGTACCACCTTGGAAGCGAATTCGACTAGATGCAGGGCCTCTGTCACGGCAGAATCGCTGCCTCCAGCTACAGCTACGGGTTTACCGCTGAACAGGGGTGCATCGCAGGTCGCACAATAGGAAACGCCTTTCCCGGAATATTCCTCTTCACCGGGAACATTCAGCGTATTCCGCTTAGAACCACCGGCTATTATCACCGCTTTAGCTGAATAATCACCTTCCGTTGTCTTTACCGTTTTAGGTTCCCTGTTAACATCCAGACCGGTGACTTCAGCGGTCATTATTTCCAGCCCGAACTTGGTGGCTTGCTTTAGCATGAGATTTCCCAGTTCGAAACCATCGATACTCTCGGGAAAGCCCGGATAATTCTCTATCCAGTTAGTATTATTTATCTGTCCTCCGGTAATTCCCTTCTCTATCAGCAGGCTGTCCAGTCTCGCCCTTGATGAATAAAGACCGGCGGTAAGTCCGGCCGGACCACCCCCGATAACTATAATGTCATAACTTTTTTTCTCCGCCATGATTACACCCCTATCTCCAGTTCAGCTTCTATCACGTCCAGCATCTGCCGGATATCAAAATTACCTGTGATCCTGAGGTGCCCATTCACAAGGAGTAGTGGCACCGACAGGTTTTCGTTTTCGATTTTCTCTCCCCATTCGATCAGAGAATTTACTTTTCCTTTCCCGGCAAGATCGAGGTATGTCAGGTGTACTCCTTCTCCGAACCTGTTCCTGACCTGTTTCTCCGCCAGTTCCAGTGATTCTTTTAAGGACCAGTCAGTACCGCAGGAAGCATCACAATCCTGTCTGTCAGGACCGTTTATAATGGTTACCTGAATGTTCTTAGTCAAGAACTGACTCCACCAGTTTCTTGAGTTCAGCCTTCGGTCTTGCGCCAACCGCGTTTGCCACCGGTTCGCCGTTTTTGAAAATTATCAGCGCCGGAATACTCATAATCCCGTAATTCGCTGCGATTTTCTGATTTTGATCAAGGTCGATCTTGGTAAATGTCACCTGACCGTCATACTCTTCGGCAAGCTCATCCAGTATCGGCGCTACCATCAAACACGGCTTGCACCAGGTCGCCCAAAAATCTACCAGTACCGGTTTATCAGACTGTAAGACGACATCATCAAAACTATATACATCCACTTCAACAGGTTTACTCATGACTCTCCTCCTTAATTTTTTGTCCTATGCTTCTTTCCGCAGTCCTCTTTGCCAGACCTATCGCGTTCATTATCGCCTTTGCACGGCTTCGGCCATGTGATATAATTATCGTTCCGTTAACTCCCAGCAGGCATGAACCTCCGACTTCGCTGAAATCCAACCTCTTGGCCCACGAATCAAGTCCCACATTTCTGTTCATTGCCCGTGAAGGCATGCTGTATGCTTTTGAAATCATCTGCCCCGCCTGTCCCAGCGAATGCAACCAGGTCGCACTCATACCTTCAAGCGTCTTCAGCACAATGTTTCCGGTAAAGCCATCGGTCACTATTACATTAGCCTTAGCACCGACTATATCCTGTCCTTCGACATTCCCGATGAAGTTCAGATGGCTTTCCTTAAGAAGCTGGTGAGTTTCCTGGGCAAGCCGATTTCCTTTTTTCTCTTCTTCGCCGTTATTCAACAGGCCGACAGTCGGAGATTCTATATCGAAAAGGCCACTGATGTAAGTAGAACCAAGATAAGCAAACTGTACAAGGTGGTTCGGACGGCAGTCAGCGTTCGCCCCGGCGTCTATCAAGACCACCGGTGTCGTCGGACTGAAACTCAACAGGCTGCCCACTGCCGGCCTTTCGATACCTTCTATTTTCCCCAGGTTCACCAGGGCGGAAAAAAGTACCGCTCCTGTATTACCCGCCGAAACGAAGGCCGAAGCTTCGCCATTCTTGACGAGATTCATACCGATAACAATCGAAGACTCAGGTTTGCTTCGTATAGCTTCAATCGGTGACTCCTTGTATTCGATAACCTGGCTGGCATCGATAATCTTCATGCCAAGTTTTTTTACCTGGCGTCCGGCAAGCACATACAGAATCTCCTTTCTGCCAACCAGGGCTATTTCCACTTCAAACTCACGGGTCGCTTTAATAGCTCCTTTTACTATCTCATGAGGCGCATATTCCCCACCCGCCGCATCAACAGCGATTATCATCTTGCCTCCTCGGTCCCAACTCGTTCCCAGAGGTCGCATCGTCCCCCCCAGCGCGCCAGGACCTTTCCATTAATGGACAGTTGGGCTATTTCACAAAGGTTGGGACAGCTGTTGCACTCGAATGATGAAGTTGTGTATTTCGTCTCACTCACTCCGAATCCGATAAATTTACTCTTTTTACCTTCCGACATATCCTCGTGTACCAGCAGGGCAGCTCCGATCGCCCCCATCACTTCATGATCCGGAGGAACAAGTACCTCGGTTTCCAGTTCCTCGTTAAAGGCTTTTACTATCGCCTGGTTAAAAGCAACACCACCCTGGAACAGTATCGGTGTCCTGATTTCCTTCCCTAACCCTACGTTATTCAGGTAATTACGCACCAGCGCCTGGCACAATCCGTATAAAATATCTTCGGTCTTATGCCCCATCTGCTGCTTGTGTACCATGTCCGATTCCGCGAACACGGTACATCGCCCGGCTATACGTACCGGGGTCGTGCTGTTCATCGCCCTCACGCTGAATTCATCTATATTCATATTTAAACGCAACGCCTGGTGGTCCAGAAAGCTTCCTGTACCGGCTGCGCAGACCGTATTCATACCGAAATCAGTCACCACTCCGTCTCTCACCAGTATTATCTTGCTGTCCTGTCCGCCTATTTCTATTATAGTACTTACCTCTGGCATATAGCGCAGCGCTGCAGTAGCGTGGCTGGTAATCTCGTTCTTCACCAGGTCTGCGTTCACAATGACTCCGGCAAGATACCGTGCGCTTCCGGTCGTAGCCACACCGCAGATCTCGGCATCATCCGGCAGCATTTCTCTGATTGCGGTCAGCCCATGCTGCACCTGTTCGATAGGTTTCCCCTGCGTTGGCATATAAATACGCGCTGCCAGATTATCTCCGCCATCGAGTACAGCCATCTTTGTTGTAACCGAACCGACATCGATGCCAAGGTAATATTCCATCATACTCCCTGAACCGTCACTTTACGGTCGACCTTGTCCTTCATCATCCTCTTGTGTTTCAGGAGATCTACGAAGGCTTCAAGCCTTGTTAACACCCCTGTCTTGGTCATCTGTTCATCACACAAAATCGTCAGGACCGGCAGGTTTTCCCTGGTCGAAGGCATAATATTCTGCGCGATTATTTCGGGCATGCAGGTGAACGGCGCCAGGTGTACTATTCCGTCATATTCATTGCTATGCAGGACTTTCTCACCTACCGATTCCCAGCCATCTCCTCCTATATCTCGCTTTAGATAAGGTTGGGCCGCTCGATGGATACGTTCATTTTCATTTATTCCCAATGGGTTGAGAAAATAGCTGAACTTGATCCACTCTGAAATAAACGTTTTTCTTCTTACTTCTACTCCCAGTTTACCTAATTCATTCTCAATATCATAATTTGAAAAGGGTTCGAGTACGACGAAAAATTCCCCTGTGATGCCAACGATAAGCGGATTTACATCCGGGTCTTTTTCGACGGTGTCCAAACGTTCCAAATATTCTTTTTGTACTTCTTTCAGAGTTCTCGAATCATCGGCTCTATCGATAGCCTCCAGTGCCTCTCTGTATATCCTATTTGCCGTTCCCTTCCGGACTTCGACTGCTCTTACCTTCTGTGTAAGCTGTTCGATCCTGTCCATCGCATTTATCTTCTTTTGACAGAAACCATACGCCGATAGCAGCTTAATCCAGGGGGCATCATTTGCCAGTCGTTTGAAAATCTTCATCATACCAAGGAATTTCTGCTCGGAAACTCCAAGTTGTACCATTTCTATATCGTAGCCGAGTTCATTAAGTATTTTTTCCTGCGTCCTGGCATAATATCCAAGGCGGCAGGTGCCGTAACTTCCCGGCATTATCAGTGTGTCTGCTCCAAGTTCAGCTATTTCAATAAAATTCCCAAGTGTCAACTTAAAAGGCATACACAGACCTTCAGGAGCGTACTTAACTCCCAGTGACAGGGTACGACGGGTATTAAGAGGTGGAGGAATATAGTCGACGTCAAGTCGCTTGAACAATGCCTTCAGTGGTATATATAGATTGCCGATATGAGGAATTCCTAGACGCATACTTTACTATTTGCCTTCTTTCTTCTGTATACCATATCGGTAAAAGCTTCCAGTCTGGTCACGACGCCGGCTTCAGCCGTGTGTTCCTCCAGAGTAAGGGACATAAATGGAGTAGACCCCAGTTTTGCCGAATATCTCCTGACCATGTCCATCATTAAAGAATCGGGACCACATCCAAAAGCCATTATACCAATTACTCCATCAGCCTTGTTCTCAAGATAGTAACCGCCTGCACCAGCTACCTCGTCTTCATATGTCCAGTAAGCTCCGCCTGTCACAGTCTTTACCGCCGCCTTCAACTCATGAGAAGAAACCATTTCCGGTGTTACTACCTTGTTTCCAGCTTTTTCCAGTCGGTGGATAAGACGATGATTAATATATTCATCGTAAATCAAGTATGGATGACCGATAATCGCAATCGTTCCTTTTTGTCCTTCGGTATCCAGAAAGGAATTCTTACCTGCATTACTATTATTATCGGTTAAGTCCTCCAAGATTTGAGGGGGTGATACACTGTTTCTTGACATATACTCCCGGTAATCCAAATAAGACTGCCAGGCGGTCTGACCGGCTTTCTTTACCTTTAAAGGATTTTGATTGATATTTCGCCCGAGTGAATACACGGCGCGGTATAGAGTATTCTTTCCTTGATTAACGTCGATATCTATCTCCAGAAAGGGTGGCGCTTCCGGGATAACGGCTCGCGTCATATCCGGCAGCCCGAGAAATTTCGAACAGTTATATACCCTGGGTTCAACGCTTCGTATTGCCGGTATAAATATCCTGTCACATTTATCAGCAAGCCATATCACATGACCTAAAAAAACCTTAACTGGAAAACAGGTATCCGCAACTACCCTCGATGAGCCTGCGGTTATCATAGACTGCGTGGTATGAGGTGACACTACTACCTCGGCCCCTAATTCCTCGAAAAAGGTTTTCCAGGCCGGGTAATACTGGTAATAAAGCAGTGCTCTGGGTATGCCTATTTTCATTTTATCATTGCTACTACCATTCTTATCTCAGGAGAAATACCGGTAGCGTTATCCTTCCAGACGATTTTATCTTTATCTGTGAACCTTATTATGGAGAACCGTAAAACTCCTCTTTAATCGCGGTCTGTATATCAGAATTAGAGAGTATGTCCGCAACCGTCATCACCATAGCTTTCGCCCCATCTATCATGCCCTCTATTCCTCTATCCGATATAGCTGCATCGGCAAATTCAGGAGAATGGACCAGTACGTTTTTATCGGCGATGGATACAATCCCATGTATTGCAGGCACAATCTGGCTTACGTTACCCATATCAGTACTGCCAAAAGACCGTTCCGGTTCAGATATCGATGTATTTCGTCCGAGTATCTTCATATTAGCAGCAAAAAGCCCGGCTAATGTCAGGTTATTCCGCATCGGTGAATAACACACATCATCCCACTTATATTTCATTTCAGCGCCGGTAGCTTTTGCCGCTCCTCTAAAACAGTCGAGGACCCTTTCTTCAAGTTCTTCCAGATACACGTTATCGGCAGCCCTGACAATAAAGTTTCCCGAACTATATGCCGGAACGATATTTGCCGCTTCACCGCCGTTAGTAACAACACCATGTATTCTCGCGGTACTCCTTATATGCTGCCGGAGAGAATTAATCCCCATAAAGGAAAGCAACAGAGCTTCCAGAGCGTTGATTCCTTCCTCAGGACTTGCTGCAGCGTGAGTAGATTTCCCTATGAATTCTACATCCAGGCTATGACAGGCAAGAGCTTCGGTAGTTGCTGTGTCGGTTGTTCCCGGATGTACCATCATAGCTGCATCGAGGTTATTGAATGCATTCCTCTCAGCCATTACGATTTTCCCGCCGTATAATTCTTCGGCCGGAGTTCCGATCACCAAAACCGAACCACCATATTCATCGACAGCCAGTCTGGCAGCGACCCCTGCCCCAACCGCTGAAGTAGCGATAATGTTGTGTCCGCAGGCATGTCCTATCTCCGGTAATGCATCATATTCAGCAAGTATTGCTATCTCAGGTTTACCTTTGCCATACACAGCCTTGAATGCGGTCGGCAAACGACATATTCCGAGTTCAACGGTAAAATCATTTCCTTTGAGATAATCCGTTAACAATTCAGATGCTTGTTCTTCATGAAATCCAAGTTCCGGATTTGAATGGATTTTCCGGGTTATCTCCTTCAGAGATCTGCTCTGATTCTCCACATCTTCGATTATGGACTTTTTTAATTCATCAATATTCATTGCCAACTCCGGAAATCGGTAAAAACATCTTTAATTATAGCCTAACAGTACCTTCTTTTCTAGATAATCATAAATGCAATTTCGTTATCGTACTCCTTGATATTTCCTGGAAATTCTCATTTAAAATGTGATTTACAATGGACCGGGTGTAAATTTACACACAGATAATTCCTTATCGTTTATATTAATAATTCGCCAATGAATATTATACCCGCTGATGCCCCTTGCATTTTCTTTATTCTTATGCTAAGCTTAGTTGATTGTTAAGTGGGTCTTGTCCCCACTTTTTTCATTATAGGTATGGAAATTATTTATATGGAGGGCCTGAACCGAGATGAAGAGCGATTTTTTGCTCGCAATTACACAACTCTCGGCTGAGAAGAACCTGCCTGCAGAGGTAGTACTGTCTACAGTTGAAGCAGCGCTGGTTTCAGCATACAGAAAAGATAACTTCGCACCTAACCAGGAAGTGTCCGTCAAGATAAACCCGTCAAGTGGAAAGGTCCAGGTATGGGCAGGTAAGATTGTGGTTGAAAAACCTGAAGATACCACGACTGAAATCTCGCTGGAAGAAGCACGTAAAATCAATCCCGAAGCGGCATTGGGAGAAACAGTTATGGTAGAATCTACTCCCAGTAATGCCGGACGGATCGCTGCACAGACCGCCAAGCAGGTTATCCTTCAGCGGCTACATGAAGCCGAACATACCGCTATATTCGAAGAATACGCTGATAGGGAAGGTGAGATCGTTACCGGACTTGTACAGCGTATCGAGCCACGACAGATACTGGTAGACCTTGGTAGAACGGAGGCGATTCTCCCCGCTGCTGAGCAAGTCCCTGGAGAAAGATACCGAATTGGACAGAGAATCAAGGTCAGTATACTTGAAGTAGTCCGCACTAATAAAGGACCTCGGGTTATACTCTCGCGTTCACATCCGGATCTGCTCCGCAGACTATTCGAGATGGAAATACCTGAGATATACAATGGTACCGTTGTACTTGAATCGATAGCGCGTGAAGCCGGATACAGGAGTAAGATCGCTGTGTCGGCCAAACAGGAGGGTATAGACCCCGTCGGATGTTGTGTCGGCTTGAGAGGTATACGTATTCAAAATATTGTTAACGAGTTAAACGGCGAGAAAATCGACGTCGTAATGTGGGATAAGGACCCGGCAACTTTTATTGCTAATGCCCTTAGCCCCGCTCAAATATCTCATGTTACCCTTAATCATGAAGATGGTGTTGCCAGCGTGGTCGTACCCGACAGGCAACTTTCACTTGCGATAGGAAAAGAAGGCCAGAACGTAAGGCTGGCTGCTAAACTAACCGGCTGGCGAATCGATATCAAGAGTACCTCTGAACTGGAAGCAGAAAAAGCCGAAACTCAGGAAGCCAAAGCCGAGGCTACCGCAGAAACTGAGGAAATACTTGAACCTGAGGTAGCAGCGGAAGAACCGGAAATAGTCGCTGACAAAGTAATAGCCGAAGAGATTCCCGATATACTTGAACCGGTTCTGGGTGATGATGAAGTAGAAATAGAGGAGGAAGAGGAAGAAGAAGAGGAAAAAGGTGAAGCATTACCTTCATTAGATTCCGACCTGGTAACTGCCCCTATCAGCTTCGAACCGGTAGAACCGGAAAAACCATCCTTGAGATTTGCGGAGGATATCATTGGTGCTCCGTCGAGGTCAGGGACAAAAACCAGGAAGAAGAAAAAGAAGGGTGGTCAGGACAGAGACGCCGATGATGGTAAGTCAAGAGGTAGAAAATCTTCGCGCAGGATAGATGTTAACGATTATGATGACGATGAGGACTATTAAACAGAGAAAAATCAAGCATGTACCGCAGAGAACTTGTATTGCATGCCGGAAAATACGGGATAAGCAAGCGATGATTCGTCTTGTTAACACTCCTGACAGTAGAATAGAAGTGGATGTTAGTGGTAAAATGTCAGGGCGTGGTGCATATTTATGTAAAGACGTTAGTTGCTGGGAAGAAGGATTCAAAGGAAATCGGCTTGAGCATTCTTTAAAGACCGGCATAAACCAGGAAAATAAAAACAGGTTACTGAGCTGGATTAAAGAATATCTCAGTGAAACTTAACATCAGCCTGGAAAGAGTCATTATATAATACGGTCAAACGTAATATCTCAGGAGGAAACGGCATTTGGCAGAAGTCAGCAAACAGGAAAAAGAACCGAAATCATCCGGTAAAACAGCAGGTTCTTCAACCACAAAATCGCAGAAGATTGGTATCCCCGATACTTTAAGTGTAAAACAACTAGCCGATCTCCTGGATGTCAGTGCTATCGATGTCATCAAGCAATTGATGAGAAACGGTATTATGGCCAATATCAACCAGGCTGTTGATTACGAAGCTGCTTCTGCTGTTGCGTCAAGTCTGGGTATTGAAACTACTCACCAAGCACAAACCAAACGCAAATCGACAAGCGTTATCAGCGAGATAAAAAAGCAGCAGATAAAAGGTTCAAGCGGTCTGACATCCCGTCCGCCGGTGGTAGCCGTTATGGGGCACGTCGACCACGGCAAGACAAGACTGCTGGATGCTATACGTAAGACCAACGTAATGGACTCGGAAGCAGGTGGCATCACTCAGCATATCGGAGCTTATCAGGTGGAGGTTGAGGGCCAAAAAATCACTTTTCTCGATACTCCGGGACATGAAGCTTTCACGGCAATGAGAGCCAGGGGCGCTCAGGTAACCGATATAACCATTCTGGTTGTAGCCGCTAATGACGGCGTAATGCCGCAAACCCTTGAAGCCATAGACCATGCAAAAGCAGCAGGAATACCAATTGTCGTTGCCATTAATAAAATGGATTTACCCGAAGCTAATCCTGATTATGTAAAACAACAACTTGCTGATGCCGGTCTTCTTATTGAAGAGTGGGGTGGTGATGTTATAGCAGTCCCAATTTCTGCAAAAGAAAATACCGGTATCAAGGAACTTCTTGAAAACCTTCTTCTTGTAGCTGAGATGGAGGAGTTAAAGGCAGACCCGACTAAACCAGGCGTAGGCGTAATCCTCGAAGCAGAAATGGACAAGACAAGAGGAGCTTTAACTACCGTTCTGGTACATGATGGCAGCCTCAAGGTTGGCGATATCGTCGTCGTCGGTAATACCTGGGGTAAAGTAAAAGCGATGTTTAACGATGTCGGTAAACAGGTAAGGAAAGCCGGACCTGCGGTCCCGGTTGAAATACTGGGCCTTAGTACCGTGTCCCAGGCAGGTGACTCGCTGACAGTAGTATCCAGTGAAAAACAGGCGAAAGAAATAGTGGCAAAACGACTGGAAGCTGAGCGTAGAGATGCGTCAAGATCACAGGCTGTAAGCCTCAGCAATATATACGACCAGGTAAGTACCGGAGAGGTGAAAGAACTCGCGGTAATACTGAAAACCGACGTCCAGGGAAGTATCGAACCGATAAAGGAGTCCCTGGAACGACTTAGTACCGACGAATTAAAAGTCAGGGTTATACACAGCGGAAGCGGAAACGTTACAGAAAGTGATGTAATGCTTGCAGTAGCTTCAAAGGGAATTATTATCGGATTTAACACCGGTTCCGAACCCGGAGCGCAACGTATGGCAGAACTCGAGGATATTAATATCCGGTATTATGACGTTATATATAACCTCCAGGAGGATGTCAGCAAAGCCCTGACAGGTATGCTTGAACCGACCCAGGTTGAGGTAATTGACGGCCGGGCTGAAGTCCGTGCTGTATTCTCCAGCGGTAAGAAAGATAATATCGCTGGTGTGTATGTAACTGAAGGACAGGTACGCCGAGGTGATTCAGTAAGAGTCCAGCGTAACGGAGAAACCATTCGTGAAACAATGGTCGCCAGTCTGCGGCGGTTTAAAGATGATGTACGCGAAGTCGCAACCGGCTATGAATGTGGTGTTGGTCTCCGAGATTATGATGAGTTCGAAGTTGGTGACGTACTGGAATTTTTCAGAATCGAGGAGGTGAAATAGGAGGGAAGAGTCGTGGCACATCGAATTGAACGTATAAATAGCCTGATTCGCCAGGAGATAAGCGAACTTCTGCAACGCCAAGTCAAAGACCCCAGACTTGGCCATTTTATTGCTGTTACAGAGGTAAACACCTCGGCTGACCTGAAACACGCCAGGATATTTGTCAGCAGCATGGACCAGGACGAGGATAAGACCGAAATATTAAAGGCCCTGACGTCAGCTACGGGCTTTTTTCGCACCAAGCTGGCCAGGAGTCTTAGAATGCGTTACACTCCCGAACTGAGTTTCCACTGGGACGATTCCATCCAGCGAGGAGACCGCCTTCTGCAGTTGATAGATGAGATATCCTCGGAAACCGATACCGTGTAAAATCGATTTTCGCCTGTAAATGATTTACTAATAGACGAACAAAATCCACTCCGGTAGTTAATACCCAGCCAAAATAAAGTTCAGAAAGCAAAAAATGAAAATCTCACCGCTCGCAAACCAGATCCCTGATTATCCATTCATTAGAGTTGCCAGGATATCAAGAGAAGTAGAAAAAAGAGACGGAATTTCCGTAATCAATGCCCGTATCGGTATTCCTGATATGGAAGCTCCAGCATCGGTTAAGAAAGCCTTATCCGAATTCGTACTCGAAGATAGATCGACTTTCGGCTATCCGATCGATGTTCATCCCGAACGCGGTATTCCTGAACTCATTGAAGCTATAATCGAACATTACCATGATCGACATTCCGTCACTTTAAAACCGGAAAACATACATGTAACCGGATGGACCAAAGAATTTCTGCATAACATTACCAGGCTGTGTGGCTCCGGAAGTATTCAGATCCCCGATCCTGTCTATCCCGCCTATGAAGCTGCGACCGTTCTGTCCAATCACAAGATCGACCGCGTAAGGACTTCGGCTGAGTCCGGGTGGTTGCCGGAATTCGATTTTAGCCGGCAAGATACGGTCGCGTTGTACTTTTGCGATCCGAATAACCCTCTCGGCAGTGTAGCAGATCAAAATTATTACATCTCTCTCGCCGAAAAAATGAGGAAAAACGATATAATCGGTATTTTCGACAAGGCGTACAAAGATTATGTATTCGACGAAAGTACTAAGCCAGTATCAATTGCACAGATCTCAGGACTGGTTGATTACGGGTATGAAATAGTCTCCTTTTCCAAGCACTATAACTTTGTGGGTATCGGTCTTGGCTGGGTCGTCAGCAGTGAGGAGAATATCCAGCGCTGGATGAAATTTAACGGTCAATACAGCCAGGGAGTAGAGTGGTATAAACAAAAAGCAGGTGCTTACGCATTAACAAGTCCAGTTGTTAAAGAAGAAATGCAGGAATATTTCGAAATCCTCAAAGAGCGAAGGAATGTTTTCGCTAAAGGATTGAACGAGCTGGGTCTCAGTGTGGAATTACCCGCAGCCACTCCATACCTGTGGATAAAAGTCCCGGACAGATATGATGATGAAGAATTTGTCCTCAATCGATTGATCGATAAAGCTCATGTAGCCCTGATGCCGGGAGTATATTTCGGTGAAAATGGAAAAGGTTACTGCCGTGCTACAATCTTCCTTCCAAAAGAAAAAATCGAAGAAGCCCTGGACAGGATTAGCCGGATCAGGGACTGGTAATTAAGCTCGTACGGGTATCGGATGAACGGCATTCTCAATATAAATAAACCCGAAGGACCAACCTCATTCAACATCGTTTCCAGAATTAAGAAACTGACAGATGAAAAACGTGTCGGACATGCCGGTACACTCGATCCTGCCGCTTCCGGAGTACTTCCGATTTGTTTTGGCCGTGGAACACGTGTCATTGAATATCTGATGGACAGCACCAAAGATTACCGAGCCGGGATAGAATTCGGAAAAACCACAGACACGTATGATGCAACCGGTTCTGTAACTTCTGTAAAAGATTCATCATCCGTAGACAGAAATCGGATAGAGACGGTTCTGAAAAACTTCCTGGGTGATATCCAACAGGTACCGCCCATATACAGTGCCCTTAAGAATAAGGGGAAACCTTACTATGAACTGGCCCGGTCAGGAGTCAACGTTGAAATAGCTAGTCGCCCTGTCGTGATTCACAATATCACCATCAGAGAGTGGAACCCTCCGGTAGTTACGATCGACGTAACCTGTGGGAAAGGGACATATATACGTTCTATAGCCCATGATCTCGGGCAAATGATCGGCTGCGGTGCCCATATGAAAAGCCTGGTACGCAGAAAATACGGTCCGTTCTCAATAGACGATAGCGTTTCACTCGATGAACTGGAAATGTCATACTCAGGAAGTTACTGGCAGAGGTATATTTACCCAATCGACAGCGTGCTTCTTCATCTAAAAGCTATCGTGGTTAACGATGATACCAGGCAGGATATTCAGCACGGGCGTACAATCGACAATACCGTAATCGGCACACACACATCGAAGGATCAATCCCAACCGGCAGAATTTCAGGAAATTCGTTGCCGCGCATACGGACTCGACGGACGTTTTCTTGGTATACTTCGGTATGTTAGCGCAACCGGACAGTGGCAGCCTGAAAAGGTATTTATATAGGTGAATAACGATTTTTTCGATATAAGGCTTGACGGGAATAGTGGATTAATCATATAGTTTTTCTGGGATATATTAGTAACGAATGCAGGGACAACCAAGCCGAATCATAGTATAATCTTGATGGCTGGATATGATGAAACGGGTAAAACGGTTGAAGACTTTATTGCTAAAAATAGCGTCGCAGATACTCCCGGAAAAGGAAATAAATAAGATACGTCATGAAATTATCGTTTTATGACTGGACATAGGTTATGAAAATTGCATTGGTTTCACCATATGATTTTGCTTTCGCCGGTGGAGTGACCAGTCACATATCGTCGCTCGAAACCTATCTCACCCGCATGGGACATGAGGTTAAGGTTATCGCCCCCGCATCCAACGATATACCTATCTTCGGAGACAGGTTCATACCGATAGGCAAACCCCGCCCCATACCCGCCAGCGGTTCGGTAATACGCGTAAGTATATCGCTTCACCTCGCTCCGGCGATCAAACAGGTACTCGAACGCGAAAAGTTCGATATAATCCACCTTCACGAACCCTTTATGCCGATGCTCTGCAGCGCCATACTTCGCTTTTCGAATGCTACCACCATCGGGACTTTCCATGCCTGGGACGGAAAACCAGGATATAACTGGGGAAAACCTATCAGCACCTGGATGATCAAGCGGAGGATGCGAAAACTCCACGGGAGAATCGCCGTTTCCAATATGGCAATGATGTATGCTAGAAAGCACATACCGGGTGACTATATCATCATTCCAAACGGGATCGATACCGAACGGTTCCATCCTGACGTCGAACCACTCCCGGAATTCAGTGACGGAAGGCAAAACATTCTTTTTCTCGGTCGACAGGAACGCCGAAAAGGTCTTATCTACCTTATCAAAGCATTCCACGAGGTACATAATGAGCTACCCAATACGAGACTGATAATCGCCGGACAGACTTCTCACCTGCGTAAACCTTATGAGAAATGGGCAAGAAATCACGGCCTTACGGAGGATGATCTTGTATTTACCGGGTCCGTTCCCGAAGAAGACAAACCCAGGTATTTTAAGACCGCGGACGTATATTGTTCCCCCGCGACTTCTCACGAGAGTTTCGGCATCGTGCTTCTCGAGGGGATGGCTGTCGGCAAACCGGTAGTCGCCAGCCATATAGACGGATATTCCAGCGTTATCACCCACGGACAGGACGGGCTTCTTGTTCCTCCCCGGAATTCAAAATATCTCGCCTTGACTCTGGTGAACCTGCTCCAGGATTCTGAACTCCAGAAGAACCTTTCGCAAAAAGCAAGAAAGACCGCAGAGAAATACGGCTGGGAAAAACTTGCCCGGAGAGTCTCTGATTATTATAATGAAGTGCTGGAACAATACGGTAATAAATAACAGTGGCGATTCCGGGATCTTTGGTCTCGATAAACCTGAATAGAGGGAAAATCTGCTTGGATACTCAGAAGGTAATTCCCCGGAAACAAAAAGTGACCACGAAACTAAACGAATTTCGTAGAACTATAGCCTCCTACCTTACACCGGCAATAGTCCGGTTCCTGTCAAGAACACGCATAACCCCTAATACCCTTACCATATTCGGTTTCCTTGTTACTCTCGGCGCTGCCGCCCTTATACTTACCGGCAATCGGTTCGCAGCCGGTTTCGTTGTACTCGCAGCCGGGTTTTTCGACATGCTGGATGGTTCTCTTGCCCGTAATACCAACCAGGTAACCAGGTTCGGCGGAATTCTCGATTCTACACTTGACCGACTATCCGAAGCAGCCCTTATGGTAAGTATACTGGTCGTATATGGAAAAGACGGTTCGATTCCCGGCATCTGGATTACAAGTATCGCTCTTGTCAGTTCGATGATGGTAAGTTATATCAGGTCGAGAGCCGAATCAGCAGGAATCGATTGCGAAGTCGGAATATTTACTCGTCCTGAGAGGATCATCGTCCTTGCGATCGGTCTCCTGCTCAGCGGATTCAATAATGCTTTACTGATAACTCTTGGTATCATTTCGTTATTTAGTATTATCACTGTCGTTCAAAGGCTTCTTCACGCCTGGAAACTCACTTCAAAATAGCTGCTATCTGGAGGTTTAAAAATGCCTGTCATTGCTGTCATTGGTGCTCAATGGGGAGACGAAGGAAAAGGCAAAGTAATTGATATGCTGGCTGAGAAAGCGGACATAGTGGTACGCTTTTCCGGCGGCGATAACGCCGGTCATACCATAATAAATCCTTTTGGTAAATTCGCTCTCCAGCTTGTTCCTTCCGGTGTTTTCAATCCTGACACAACCTGTATTATCGGCAACGGAGTAGTTATTAACCCGGTCGTACTGCTTGAAGAAATGTCATCGCTTAACAAACGTGGAATATCTACCGATAACCTGATTATCAGCGACCGGGCTAACATCATTATGCCTTATCACCTTGTCCTTGAAGGGTATGAAGAGGAGGCAAGAGGGAAAGGCGCTATCGGAACGACACGCAAAGGAATAGGACCTGCTTTTGCAGATAAAACAGCCAGAATCGGTATCAGGATGGGTGATCTCCTGGATAATGAATACTTTCCTGAACGGCTGAAAAGTATCCTCGAATATAAAAATAATATCATTACCCGTGTATATAACGCCGAACCGCTTTCATATGAGGAAATTCACCGGCAGTACTGTGAGTACGCTGAAAAATTGGCGCCCTTCATCCGTGAAACATCACTGATACTGGACAATGCAATAAAGAACGGCTCTCAGATTCTCCTGGAAGGGGCCCAGGGAACGTTGCTGGACCCGGATTTCGGTACCTACCCTTACGCTACATCGTCTTCACCCATGGCGGGAGGTGCAAGTATCGGTGCCGGGATCGGCCCGACCCGAATAGACGCAGTAGTGGGTGTGTACAAGGGATATATTACCCGGGTTGGCGCCGGACCGATGCCGACAAGACTCGACGATGAACTCGGAGAAATGCTTAGAAAACGGGGAAACGAGTACGGTACGGTCAGCGGCAGGCCGCGTGACTGCGGCTGGTTCGACGCGGTTGCCGCCCGTATGACCAACCGCTTGAACGGCTTTACCGGGTTGGCTATCACCAAGCTCGATAACCTCGATACACTTCCGTTCATCAAAATATGCACAGCTTACGAACTGGATGGGGAAATAATCGACTACTTTCCCGGTACTATCCACGCCCTGGAAAAAGTAAAGCCGGTATATGAAGAAATGCCGGGATGGCAGACCGATATCAGTGGAATACTCGAATATGATAAGCTGCCTAAACTGGCGATTAAATACATCGAAAGACTCGAAGAACTCCTCTCCTGTCCGGTCAACTTTATCAGTGTCGGTCCCGAAAGAAGCCAGACTATCTGGAAGAAACCGATTTTATAAAAAATACTACTACCTAAGAGACCTCTGGTTAACATAACCGAATATCGATCAGGACATTCCTCTCCCTTCAGGGAGAGGTTAGGTGAGGGTGAAAAGTAACGATTTGAGCGTAACCCCCTTGACCCTCTCCCGCGGTCGGGAGAGGGAACTTTCTCAAAGGTTTCTCAGAGTTAAGTTATCAGTATTTAGAATTTTTACGAGTTTTTAGACTGGTTCCTGCA
>CAZBQL010000047.1:0-1665 GCA_964493985.1 uncultured Dehalococcoidales bacterium | reverse complement strand
AGAGTTAAGTTATCAGTATTTAGAATTTTTACGAGTTTTTAGACTGGTTCCTGCAAATACTTAAGTTATCCTCTGGGCGGCATCGGTATACCGAATATGATGTTCTGACCACTCATATGGTCGGAACCATATGAGACCAGGAAAAGCACTGCTTCTGCGAGTTCTTCGGGCATTGCCATTCCCGTCATATCGACTTTAACCTCCTGCCCTTCTGGTCGGTGATGTGCCATTGCTGCCTGTCTGCCCTCACTCCAGGTGGCACTCGGAGTAACACAGTTAGCCTGTATCCCGTATTGCGCAACCTCCCTGGCCAGTGCTTTAACAAACCCGATTACGCCGGCTTTGGCGGCAGTATAGTCGGAATTACCAGCCAGGCCATCTATTGCGGCAATAGAGGAAACCAGTACGATTTTTCCACTTTTTCTTTCTATCATGTGGTTTATCACCGCCCGAACGCAGTTACGGGGTCCGTTCAGATTCATATCCATCATCCAGTCCCAGAGTTCCTTCGTCTGTTCGGCAACCGGAGCGCCCCTTGTTGGAAGGTCACCGGTAAGATTCGTCGGTAATAATGTCCCAACGATTCCACCAGCTGCGTTGACCAGGATATCTATCTTGCCGTATTTCTCCAGGGTAGTCCTGACCATCTCATTCACTTCATCCTCATACCTGAAGTCTACCTTCACTGTCGAAGCTTCCCTACCTTTTGCCCTGATATCACTGGCAACTTTATCGGCATTTTCTTTTACCACGTCGGCTATTATCACCTTAGCGCCTTCTTGTGCCAGGAGAGCTGCCGAGGCTCTGCCGACACCACTCGCACCCCCAACAACAATAGCTACTTTGTCCTCCAGTTTCATCTGAATACCTCCATCATTTAAACTGTTCTTTCCATATTTCCACATGAATACTCCATGAGTTACGCGGACATTTATTTATATGCCAAATAACATAGACCAATGGTCTCTTGATGTCAAACATTGCAATTCTAATCTTTATTACTCAACTATGTAATATTTGAGTCGAGGTGAATAATCCTTTACTATCTGAAATCGCCGGTGCTATACTCTCCTTATCGTGAGATGAACGACTATATTCATGGTTAACACGGAGAGACAACAATGACCGTAATCAGGACAGCAACCGAAAATGATCTGCCGAGGATACTCGAACTATACCTTCAACTTGCTATTCCTCCCACGGATGGCAGAGATGAGCCTGATCTGGTTCTGGACTCTCACAAAAAGGCATTCTCTGATATCACATCTATGCCTGGATGCGATGTGATAGTCGCTGAGGAAAACGGAAAAGTCATCGGTACTTCGATGCTGACGATAGTACCCAATCTTACTCACGGCGGAAAACCATGGATAATCGTTGAAAACGTGGTTGTCGATAATAAATACCGCAGGACCGGGGCCGGAACACTCCTCATGGAATATATCAAAGAAAAAGCCCTGGAGACCGGATGCTGCAAGATACAGTTGATGAGTGACAAGAGGCGGACCGAGGAAGCTCATAAGTTCTACAAAGCGATCGGCTATAACGCTACCGCCGAAGGTTTCCGCATGTATTTTGATCAGTAAGCGGTAATTACTGTTATAATTATTCCGTCAGCCCTTGTCGAAGGGGGCCGTTGTGGTTCGACAGGCTCACCACGAACGG
>CAZBQL010000046.1:0-22934 GCA_964493985.1 uncultured Dehalococcoidales bacterium | reverse complement strand
AGAGCCAGAATGACGCAGCACTTAATTTTAAGAATGATAAAAAGGGTTTATTCCCAAAATGTCATAGATTTGTAATTTTTCCTCCCTCTTTGTTGTGACTTTTCTATTGAAGAGTATCTAGAATCAAGTATGTTATGGAAAAGGTATGTAAAGGGGGACGTATGTATATTATTGCCAGCAATATATCCACCAGGAACAGTAAGGTAAATACCATTTTTCGCCAGGCGAAAGCCGGTAACTGGTTTGACAGCGGGGAAGCAAACACCGGTCTGCAGGAGTTAGCCGAACAGTGTGATGCGCTGGGAGCCGAAATACTTGAAATAGACATCCAGCAGCACTATGATTCTCCGGAAGCGATGGAGTTTGCCGTCAGCATGGTCCAGCAGGTTACCGACCTGCGACTGTGTTTGAGTTCGAACAATCCCCGGGCAATTGAAATCGGCCTGGGGGTCTGCAAGCGACCGCCGCTGGTCAATTACGTCTCGATAGACCAGGCAAAGGTAAATAACTCCCTGGCACTGGCAGCCGAAAAAGGTGCAGGAGTTGTCCTGCTGGTAAGTGACCCGGCTAATCCATCCGATGCTACTGAAATGCTGCTAAATGCCGGTACACTGGTGGGCGCTGCCAATGATCTGGGAATTCCTAACAGCGATATTTTCCTCGACCCCGGATTGGTCCACGTTACAAGCGATGCAGGACAGCGGCATCTCCAGGAGATAATGAAATTTCTGCAGGCTCTTCCGGATGCCTTCGAAGAGGAGGTCCAGAGTACCTGCTGGTTGACCAATTGCTCGGCAGGAGCGCCCAGGCGGCTGCGCCGGACAATTGAAACAACTTTGCTGCCGATGCTCGCCGGCGGCGGACTTTCTTCTGTTTTCCTTGACGTCCTGCGGGAGGATAACCGGCGTACTGTCCGTTTAGTTAATGTTTTTACAAACCATACGGTCTACTCGGAAAGCGAAATAGAAGAGATATGTTGAAAAACGAAGGACGGGGTACGACTGTTGCGGACCGAATTTGATATATTTATTTAAGCTTTTGTCGAAAAATTTGATAACAATTCAATGGAATGGAATTTAGAATAAGATATGGGAGTCTAGTTTCCATCAGATAATCGCCCAATTAATGGAGGTCCAAATGCCTAAGTGTGAGAGATGTGGAACCGAATACGACGAAGGTAAGCCGCATAAACATAAAGAAAAATTTTATGTCCATGAAGGGAAAGTACTCTGCGGAAGCTGCCTGATAGACATGAGCGTGCCGCTGGATGATGCCGAGGACTATGAGACGTACATCAAGTTGTATACTGATTTTCACAGGGGTGGTCTTAATATATAAGACCACCTCTCTCTGTAAACTGTTAAATAAGTATTAAGCGTGATCGTCTTTCCTTGATCGATTACATGGTGAATTATGTTACCGCAGGAGGCTGGTATGAATAAACGAAATTTGATCGTTGCAGGACTGGTCTTTACTCTGATGTTGTTTGGACTGACCGGATGCGAGCAGAGTACGGCATCCGGAAGTGAATTAGCCGATGTGAATATCGATAACCAGCAGCAGGGGATCTGGGTTACTGGCGAGGGTGAAGTAACCGCGATACCGGATATTGCCACTTTGAGACTGGGGATTGAAGCACAGGACAGCACTGTCGTGGCGGCTCGCGACAGCGCAGCAACTGCCATGAATAATGTTATTAATTCTCTCACGTCAAACGGTGTTGCACAAAAGGATATACAGACCGAATATTTCAGTATTCAACCGGTTACCAGATGGAACAATGACACTCAGACGCAAGACGTCATCGGATATAGAGTATCCAATCTGGTCAACGTTAAGGTAAGAGATATCGAGAATGTTGGCAAGCTTATCGACATCACAGCTAATTCCGGAGGGGACCTGACAAGAATTAACAGCATCGACTTCTCTATCGAAGATCCTTCTTCATACTACCAGGAAGCGAGAAAAGCAGCCGTGACCGATGCGAGAGATACAGCCGAGCAACTTGCCGACTATTCAGGTGTAAAGCTGGGCAATGTTATATACATTTCGGAAGGTACCTCAAATCAGCCCATAGTACAACGCAGTGGCGCTATCGCTGCTACGGATGTTTCTGCCGTTGAGACGCCAATAAGTACCGGGCAGTTGACCATCAGCACAAGTGTCCAGATTTGCTACTCGATTGAGTAGTCCTGGCTGTGAGAGATAACGCAAAGAATCTGCTTGCGGGTCACCAGGCAATGCAGGATTCAGTACCGGGATATATAAAGTGAATCCGTAAAATATTATGGAGTTTAATTTAGAGAAAAACGCCAGTTAACCAATTGTTGACTATTCTAATCAACAATGTGTATAATAAAATAATTTTGTAATGTTTTTCTATGGAATGTCATGCATTTGTATTCAGGAAAAAGTTAAAATCTGATTACACTGGTTTTATCGGCGTTTCAGGTTGAGCGATTTTGTAAGCGGGGTGTATGGTAATGAAATACAGATATATTATTGCGGGAGGTATCCTTACTATCGGACTGGTGACGGCGCTTTCGTTGACTGCCTGTAATGGAGAAACAGAATCAGTAGAAAATAACACAGGCTGCACGGACTGCCATAATGAGACTACGCTTGTCCTGACGCACACACTGGAATGGGAGCACTCAGTTCACGCGACGGGTACAGCTTACGCGAGGAGCACATCCGCTTCCTGTGCCGGCTGTCATTCCAGCGAAGGTTTTACCGCAATGCTTGCTGCAGATTCAAATCCTGGCGAGGTAACTGAAGGTGAGACTAATCCAAGCCCGCCAAACTGCAGGACCTGTCATGAAATTCATACCAGCTACACTATCGATGACTTTGCCCTGAGGGCTACGGAACCTTTGACTCTGTACACCAGCGGTGAAAAATATGATTTCGGAGACGGAAATTTGTGCGCGAGTTGCCACCAGCCACGGAGTAACCCGCCTGTGGTCGGCGAGGGTGATGTTGAGGTGGATTCTACACACTGGGGACCTCACCATGGTGTCCAGGCCACTTCTTTTATCGGTGTCGGTGGTTACGGTGTTGAACCCAGTAAGTCCAGACCTCACTATGAGTCAGTAAGTAACGGTTGCCCTCAATGCCATATGGTCAACAACAGACATGAAATGGAACCGGATATCGCCTCCTGCCAGATATGCCACGCCGACATCGAGAGCTTCGACTACCACGGAGTGCAGACCGAAGTTGAAGGTATGCTGGAGAAACTGGAAGGCCTTCTGGAGACGAAGGGATTACTCGAGGATGGGCACCCTGTAGTGGGAACGTATCCGGAAGAACAGGCCGGGGCTTTGTGGAACTATATAGCGGTCGTTGAAGACGGAAGTCTCGGTGTACACGATCCAGATTTCATTAAGGCAATTCTCCAGGTCGGAATAGACGCATTGAGCTCTCAGTAGGCACAGGCATCCGAAAAGAGGTCACCTGATTGAAATTCATCGGAAGAATTTTTGATGACTGGTTAACAAAAAGTGCGGCAATCATATTTATACTGATAATCGCACTGGTTGCCTTTAACCAGTACTCGGATTTGCCGGAAGAATATCCCCTTTTTGGCGTGCTGGAGCTTGCCTTGCTGGTGATCCTGTTTATTCTTGGAGGAGTCGTCTTTGTGCGGGCTGTGCTGAGGTTTAGCAAATGAGCGAGCAGGATGAGCGAAAGGTCAAGCGGGGTAAACTGATATTCCTTATGACCGCCGGGGCGATCAGTATTATCTTCATGGTATTAGGGGTATACCAGCTTGTAGAGTTTACGGATTCCACCGCTTTTTGCGGGCGTTTGTGCCATGATGTCATGTATCCCGAGTACACGACCTACCAGGAATCTCCCCATTCCCGTGTTTTATGCTCGGATTGTCATGTTGGTTCTGGAGCTGACTACCTGGTCAGATCGAAAATTAGCGGAATACCACTCATTTTTTCTACCATGACGGGTAATTACGAAAAACCGATTCCCGTGCCGGTGCAAAATCTTCGCCCGGCCCGTTACACATGCGAACAATGTCACCGGCCGGAAATATTTTTTGGAGATGTCGTCAAGGTCCATACCACGTTTCTCCCTGATGAAAACAACACCCGGGAAGTAGATACCAGGATCATGCGTACCGGCGGCGGCGAGGCGGGTGTTGCCCGGGGCAATCACTGGCATATTGCAGCCAGGGTCTGGTATGTAGCGGCAGACGAGCAGCGGCAGAACATCGTCTGGGTCGGTGTCGAAAATGAAAGTGGCGAGATAGAGACGGAATATATCAACCAGGACATCTCGGAGGAAATCCCTAAAATACTCCAGGAAGAAGAAAAACGTCTCATGGACTGCATAGACTGCCATAACCGGGTCACCCATATTTTTAACTCGCCCGAAGAATTAATCGATATGGCCATGGTCCAGGGTAAAATAGATGATGAACTGCCTTATATCAAACGTGAAGGCGTAAAAGCACTGGACCCGCCCAACTCCAGCCTGGACGAAGCGTTCGTGAAAATCGAAGCCATCGAAGATTTTTACCGTATTAACTATCCTGATATCTACAACGAAAAGTGGCAAACAATCCAGGAGGCACTCGACCAGTTACGTGAGGTTGCACGACTCACTACGTTCCCCTATATGAATGTCACGTATGAGACCTACCTTGATAATATTAATCACCTGGAGGCGCCGAGTTGTATGAGATGTCATGGTAAACTGGTTGCCACGAGCGGTGAACACGCCGGACTGGCGATTGATGTAAGCTGTGACCTGTGCCATGAAAAAATACAGTGATATATCTTTCAGCGGGACTCTTTATCTAAACTTGTCAATATAAGAATTCAACCTTGGTTGTGAGTTAATTACAGTTTCAATAGTGCACAGAGGGGAAGAGTTTTTCATGTGTGTGGGGTAGAAAGAGGGCGGCGATGAACTCATTCATAAAAGGTACGTAGTTCGAGAGCTCGATATTGGTCATTATCCTGGATATACCGGTCGCCTTTTCAAAATTGTATCCCGACAGGAGCGCCATGCGTGCTCCCATGATAGAACTGTTGCCGATAAACTGGATTTTCTCCTGGTCTATGTCGGGCAGAAGACCTATTGAGATAGCCTTGGAAACATTTACGGAGCTTCCGAATCCACCTGCTAAATAGAGAGTACCCAACTGTGTGAAATCCAGACCAACATAATCGATCAGAGATTTTAAAGCAGCAAATACGGCTCCTTTAGACTTGATCAGATTAAGGATATCTGTCTCGGTAATGGTCACGGCCTGTCCGGTCTCTGTTTCTTCACCGAAGGCAAGAATATATTGAGGCCCATCATCTTCTACAATAAACCTCTTGTCCTTGAGAGAAAGATCAAATTTCCCGTCTTGGCCTATTATTTTATTCTTTGCCAGTTCGTAAATGGAGTCGATCAAACCGGACCCGCAGATCCCTCTGGGCCTGGCTTTTCCAACGGTTTCATAAGTGACCTGTCCATTTTGTATCTCTATTTTCTCTATCGCTCCCCTGGTGGCTCGCATACCCCATTTACTGCCACCTCCCTCAAAGGCAGGACCGGCGGAAGCAGAACAACAGACTATCCATTCGTTATTACCGATGGCAATTTCGCCATTGGTGCCTACATCGATCAAACATTCTATCTCCGGTTTGTCTGCCAGGCCACATGCCAGGACCCCGGCTACGATGTCACCCCCTACATAACTGGCTACACCGGGCATCACTTCTAATATACCATTGGGGTTGATATTGATGCCTATCTCCTTAGCCAGTATCTGAGGGTAAACTGTCGCCGTAGGAACATAAGGCTCCAGCCTTATTGAACATGGCATCAAGTTCAAAAGAAAATGGGACATAGTCGTGTTTCCTGCGGCGACAATACAGTTGATATTTTTAATATCAATACCCTTTTCTTTCACCAATGCCCGGGTCAAGGTATTAATATTACTCACTACTGCTTCATGGAGAGAAGAGAGAGAGCCTCGACTGCAGGCAAAAATCATCCTGGATATGACATCTTCACCATAACGTGCCTGCAGGTTGTGATTGCCCTCTACTCCGATAACCTCACCACTCCTGAGATCAACCAGTTGAACGACCACTGTCGTAGTGCCAATATCTACTGCCAACCCGTAATTACGGCTTACAGTATTGCCGTTCTCTATTTGCAGTACCCGTCCTGAATTATCGTGCTTAGCCACGGTGGCTGTAATCTTCCAGTCATGTTGACGCAGTTTTTCAGCCAGGTTTTGCAAACAGGGTAAAGTTATCTCGTAAGACTGGTAGGTAAGTTTTTTCCTTAATTCACGGGTAACTCTATCCACATCGGAGATATTATCACTTAGCGTTGGTGCTGATAGTTCAAGATATACCTTACTGACCAGCGGATCGAAGAGAGAAGCCGGGTCATGAGGTATTTTTCGTAGAGATAGCTTTCCAGGTTCGCTGTATAGCGTCGCAGTCCCTTCTGTGACAATCTTCTCCATCTCCAGGCGAGATTTGGCAGGTACCATCACTTCCAGATTGTCTTCTACTCTTGTCTGGCAAGCCAGGACATATCCATCTTTTATTTCTTCTACCGTGAGGAAACCTATGTCATGTTTATTAGCTTTTACGTTTCCTTTAACCAACTGCAATCGGCATTCGCCGCATAGACCCTCCCCGCCGCACAAGCTGTTTATGAAAATCCCTGCCTCTTCGGCTGCCATAAGAAGAGTGGTACCCTCATTAACTTCAATCTCTTTGTTTTCCGGTAGAAAAACTACTTTATACGTCTTTTGAGTTCTCTTCGCCATCAATCCCGGCCACAAATTTATTTTTCATCTATTTTATGATGATATGAATACTGTCAGGATAACAGTAGTTTAAAAAGGTTTTCAAGCTGTAAAATGTTAATAAGGTTTGAAATTCCCGTTTCAAGTATGCCGAAGGGATTTATCCAGGTTATTTTCAAGCTACCAATTTTTCTCCGAATACCCTGCCATAGTCCTGGCAGGCTCTCATACCCTCCGTCGTGTTGACGATGTCTTCCTGCAATATCAGAGGTCCCAGTTCAAACGGTTCAGCCTGCAGCATATCTCGCATCTTCTCAATTATCTGCGCGGGGGCGTGAGAATCATGTTGATATGAAACTTCATGTGTATACGGTCCAAACGCTCCTCCGAGCTTCCCTTTGATCCCCGTATCTTTCATCATCGAAAGAAATAAATCCATTTTCTGAGGAATTTCAAGAGAAAATGTTGGAGAACCAAAGATATATCCGTCGAAATCGGTTACTTGCCGGGCGTCCTTAATATCACTCACTCTTTTTATCGTCGCTTCCTGTTCATTGAAACGAATTCCCTCGGCTATATACTGTGCCATTTTTTCGGTGGTACCACCTGTGCTGAAATAGGCAATTAGTACTTTTTTCATCTTGTTCAATCTCCTTTTTGTATATAATCGGCTTTTCCCCTTAATAACTGGGTAACCGGAAATCATAGACGATTCCATGTTTGCCTTCCAATGGTATATCCACCTGAAATGAATGAAAGAGCAGTTTCGCTTAAATTTTAGGCGCAGATTTGTGCAATAGTCATAAAAAGAAACGAGTATTTATTACATTATTATGACATTTTACCCGACCTGGGCACCGGATCAGACCTGATAGCATTCAGGGCGAATTGGAAGATAAAGTCCGAATATTCCGGGAGGGATATGGTGCCGGAGGAAGAAAACCAGATTCGGCTTCTTATGATAGCCGAGGATATTGTGTAGACGGTAAGTTTGACGTTGATATCTCTGAAGTCACCATGATTGATACCGTCGGTTATAATCTGGGAAAGGATCGCATCATGTTTGTCTCGCAGCGATACTATCTTCCGCCTGTGCCTGGGGTCCAGCTTACGCAATTCCGAATCGATGAGCATCCCCTGAAGTCGATGCTCGCCGAGGTGCTTTTTCAACTCGATATCAATAAAACTCTTCAAACGCTCGACAGGACTTCCTGAATCCTTTTTACCCAGGTATTTCGTGTCGTTTACGAGCGTATCGAGTTCAATGCGCAATGCTTCAAACAGAATTTCCTCTTTGTTTTTATAGTAATAATAAAGGTTGGTATTTTCGAAGCCGCACGCGCCGGCAATGTCCTTTAAGCTCGTACCATCGTAACCTTTTTCCCAGAACAGCGTGCGCGCTACTTCCAGTATTTCGTTCTTTTGTGCTTCGTACTTGCGATTCTTCATAAGAAGATTTTACCTCTTTTTTAACAAATATACAATTATTTTAATCAAATTAAATAATCAAGGGCATTTCATCGAAATTTCTTTGTAATCACATAATATCATCAATGTATTCAGTCCCCTTAAAATATTATATTGAGCCTGTCACTTTTGTGATTTTAATTACTGTTAAAAATTTTTAATATATGTTAAAATATTGTATAAAGGCAGGCCCGGGAACAGTAACAGGGGAATCAGGAGGAAGATATGGCTTTAAACAGAAAAATTGCATTGATAGACCTTACCTCGGGTAAAATCGAAAAGCGTCCCATACCGATAAAACTCCGCAGGAAATTCATCGGAGGTCGCGGTCTCGATGCTTACCTGCTTTACAACTATTTGAAACCGGGGGTAGATGCTCTTGGTCCTGATAATGTATGTATAATCAGTGCCGGATTACTTGTCGGAACCCCTGCATCTGCAGCATCCCGTACCCATATCTGTGCAAAATCTCCGCTTACCGGTTATCTTGGCAGCAGCAGCGGAGGTGGATTTTTCGCCCCGGAACTGAGATTCGCCGGTTTCGATCACCTTGTTCTCTTTGGAAAATCCGAAAAGCCTGTCTATCTTTTCGTTCATGATGGTGAGATAGAGATCCGTGATGCCGGAAATATCTGGGGTAAATACGTACAGGAAAGCCAGCAGGCAATTCGTGACGAACTTGGTGACCAAAAAGTGAAGTCCATGGTAATCGGTCCCGCCGGTGAAAAGCTCGTTCGCTTTGCTAATGTGATGACCGGTCTGAAAAATTCCTGTGGTAGAACAGGCATGGGGGCGGTACTCGGCTCCAAGAACGTGAAGGCTGTCGCTGCTCTTGGCTCTATGGATATCACACTCGCTCATCCACAGGAAGCCCTGGAATACGACAGGGAATTCATGACACAGATAGACAGTTCCAAGGTCAGCCAGACGCAGGGCAGACTTGGTACTCCGTCTATCTTCAGCGCAACCAATTCCCAGGGGCTTGTGAACGCATACAATTCACTATATAACCAGATGGAAAATGCCGATGATGTGGAAGTGGAAGCAATCGATGAATATGTGACCGGTATGGCTGCCTGCTACGGTTGTGGTGTCCACTGCCGCAGCAAATTCGTCATTCCCGAAGGTCCGTACAAGGGAGTCTATGGTGAAGGACCTGAATATACACACCAGGTGTCTTTCGGTTCCATCGTCGGCTGTCGCGATACGGTTGGGATCCTGGAAGGCACGCACCTGACCAACAAATATGGTCTTGATGTCCTGGAAGTCGGAAATATGATCGCTTGGGCGATCGAGTGTTTCGAGGAAGGATTACTGACCACGGATGATACCGGTGGGCTGGAATTACGCTGGGGTAACATAGATGCGGTGCTGGAACTCACCCGGCAGATAGGTGAACGCAGGGGACTGGGTGATATCCTAGCTGAGGGAGGTCTCAGGGCTGCGAAGATACTTGGTCGTGACACCATCAGCCACTTTGTGCATGTTAAGGGCATGGGGCAGATGAATTCGGATGAGAAAGCTACCCCCGCGCTTGCCCTGAATATCGCCACCGCTTCCCGCGGATGCGACCATCTCAGGAGCCGTCCGGCCATAGACCTTTATCATCTGCCCGAACCGGTACTCCGGAAAATATACAGTAACCCCGTCGAATATAATGGTCCACTCACCACCGATTACCGTGATTACGAGGGGAAGCCCTGGGAAGTGTTCTGGCAGGAAAATACCTTTATGGCCGTGGACAGCCTGGGTATCTGTAAATTCCATACTACGTTTATGGGAGCCACTCATCCTAACTACGAGGAGTGGTCGAAGTTGATAAAGCTTGTTACGGATATCGATATGAGTCCGAAAGATATCTGGGACTGTGCCGAACGCAGCAATAACATGGAAAGGCTGTTTAATCTTCGTGAAGGCTTACAACGTTCGGACGACTGGCTGGTAGACCGTTACTTTGACAGGCCGAACCAGCTTGGCATCCCCGCGGTCAGGGGTATGTGCCTTGATCGCGAGAAATTTGCCGGAATGATCGACGAGTTCTATCGAATCCACGGCTGGGACAAAGAGGGCAATATCAGACCTGAGACGCTGGAACGACTCGGTATTACTGCCGAATATGATGCCGGGACAATGAAAAAATTCGGACTGGAATTCGAGCCGGTCCGGTCGCTCGTCATCGCATCAGGGGAAAATTTAAGCTAACGAAAAGGCAGGGAAAATGGGAAAAGTTATCAGTATAGACCAGGAAAAATGCACGGGATGCCGGGTCTGTGAAATGGTATGTTCTATAAAACATGCCGGTGTAGTCAACCCGCTTCGAAGTCGCATTAAGATCGATAAGTCGGAATGGGAAGGCATTTATGTTCCGGTTACCTGCAGGCAGTGTAAATCTCCCGTTTGCCAGTCCGTTTGTCCGGTCGATGCAATCTATCGTGACAAAAATTCAGACAGCGTCGTGATCGATTATAGTCGCTGTATCAATTGCAGAATGTGCGTCGATGCGTGCCCGTTCGGCGGTATGAGTATCGATCCTGTTGCCGAAAAAACAATCAAGTGTGATCTCTGCGGTGGAGACCCTCAGTGTGTTCGCTTCTGTGAGACCAAAGCTATCCAGTATGTTGATGAGGCTGATGTGAAAAGTGAAAGTGACAAAATTTCACTTTCGGGTTGATAATGCTTTTCGATTCCGCCGAAACCGATCATTTTATTCTGTTCCGTTTTTTTAATAAAATTGTTTAGCCGTTTCTCGAACTCGCCGGGTCTGCCGCGGGCAGATTCGATATACGCGATGCGGATTCTTTTATATGCCGGGGAAAAATTCTGGTAGTTCTCCCAGGCTTTTTTATTGTTTTTAAGCGCCCGGAGAATATCCGATGGAAATACAAACTCCTCCTTTAAAACATTCTCGACCGATTCTCGAAGGGATGGATGAACCCTTCCTTCTTTAATTAACCTGCGTAATCGCTCCTTGTTAGCTTGAGAATATCCGGAATGAGGATTCCTCGGAGAAAAGCGTTGAGCTGTTGAGTGTTCATCTAGCCGTTTAACGGTGCTGTCTATCCAGCCGAAAGATAAAGCCTCTTCAACAGCATCATTATATATAATCCGCGGTTTTCCGGATTCTTTAGATGGATAGACTAGCCATATCTCCTTTTCCATATCAAAGTTAGATTCAAGCCAATCATGCCATTCTTTAATGTTTGTTATATAGAGTGTTTTTCCAATATCCATAATCTTTTTCGTAGTAAATATGTTCAAATTATGCTGAGCGTTTAGTCCATTCTTGACAATCAGATTAGTTCGAGAATTAATCCTGTTACTGATTATTGTACTAAGGCTTATTTTAAATCGCACTCCTTTTTCGCATAAATCAACCTGGTCTCGGGCGAGAGTATAGCACATTCATTAAAACTTAATTAAAAAATTTGTATTTTTAAAATATTACCCTCAAGTAATTAATTATAGATTTGACAATCTAAATAATGTAGATTTTAATAGAAATTAATAGATTTTTATAGATATTACTTTAGCTTCCGCAAAATGAAGACTATTGTATTCAAATGACATAGTTTTGTAACCATTTCTTTTTAAACTTTATAACTATTTAACGGACGCTGACTTAAAATGTAGATTATTGTAATTTTTTTTAACTTATTATAGATAATTTTAGCAATAACCAATGGCACAACAAGAATCAATCGGAATAAGTGAAGCAAGCCGTTTCCTCGGTGTAAGTGAGGCAGCTCTACGCCAGTGGACAGACGAAGGGAAAATAAAGGCTTTTGTCACACCCGGCGGACACAGGCGTTACTTACGAAATGAATTAAAAAAGTTCATTAGTACCCGCTCGAAAATACTTGGAGTAAAAGACCTGGTATCCGAACTCGAAGAAACCGTGGAAATACACCGCGAGATTGCAGGTAAGTTACTGAATTCAGAATCATGGCATAAAAAACTTCCCCGGGAATCTACTGAATATTTCGGTGATTTAGGACGAACTCTTCTCAGTTTAATCGTGAAATATATCAGTGAGCCTTCCAGGCGGGGAGAAACAATTCTCCTGATCCAGGAAGTAGGCCAGAATATGGGGGAGACTCTGGCAACGCATGGATTACCGTTAGCCGAGTCAGTGGAGGCTTTCCTGATGCACCGCGAACCTATAATCAATGCGTCCACTAATTTGTTGAAAAAACGCGAAGCCATCACCGGCAGAGTCGTCGACGCAATACCTCTGGCAATCCAGGTATTTGATGAAGCGCTGGTCGCCCTGGTAGCAGCACATCAATTATACCGGAATGGGCTTAATAAATCAGAAAAGGAGACTAAAAATTGATATCAGTCTCACGTCTTTTATGTGACACGATAAGCCCCGGAGACAGTCTCCGGTATGGGGACAAGTCTTCCCGGGCACATGGTATAAAAGCCCATAGTGACGGTAGTCCCGTCGTGGTGTGGAACTGCATCCGCCAGTGTAATTTAAGGTGTATCCACTGCTATGCCAGCGCTACTGATGCAAATGGCGAACCACCACAAATGAATACCCGTGACGGTGAATATTTTATCCGTGAACTTGCTGAGTTCGGCGTGCCGGTGCTCCTGTTTTCGGGTGGTGAGCCAATGTTGCGAAAAGACCTTTTTCATCTTGCTGATTACGCACGCGATGCAGGAATAAGGATTGCAATTTCCACCAATGGGACACTTATTAATGATAGTGCTGCCGAAAAACTTAAAAAGGCGGGATTTGCCGAGGTTGGTATCAGCCTGGACGGAATCGGACCGAATAATGACCGTTTTCGTGGTCGCAAGGGTGCCTTCGAAGAAGCGCTTGCTGGAATAAGGAATTGTATAGCACAGGGATTACGCGTCTCCCTCCGCCTGACACTGACAAAATTTAACCACCAGGAAATTCCAGCTATCTTCAAGCTGGTGGAGGATGAGGGTATAGACCGTGTTTGCTTCTACCATCTCGCCTACAGCGGACGTGGTGACAACCTCCGGAAACATGACCTCAGCCACTCGCAGACCAGAAAGGCTGTAGATGTAATTTGCGACTGTACCGTTGACTTGCATCAGCGTGGCAAGCCAAAGGAAATCCTGACGGTCGGCAACCATGCCGATGCTGCTTATCTTTACCTCAAGCTCAAAGAAACTGATCCTGAGCGAGCTGAAAATGCCTTGACCCTGTTAAAGATGAACGGGGGTAATAACTCCGGAATAAAGATAGGCGCCGTGGACGATGCCGGTAACGTTCACCCCGACCAGTTCTGGTGGCACCATAATCTGGGAAACGTCCGGGAGAGAAAGTTCGGCGATATCTGGACGGATAAATCTGACGCGATTCTAAAGGGTCTTAAAGACCGGAAAGGGCTGCTCAAAGGGCGTTGCAGGAATTGCAATTACCTTGACCTGTGTAATGGTAACCTGCGTGTAAGGGCCGAGGCGGTTTACGGCGACGTCTGGGAGGAAGACCCGGCATGCTATCTGACCGACCGGGAGATTGGTAAACGTGATGACAACGAACAGCGAAGAAAAAGTTAAACCGGAAAATTTGATTACTCCACACCTGCGCGTGGTTGCCTGGGAAGTCACACGGAGCTGCAATCTTTATTGCGCGCACTGCCGGGGCTCGGCAGATTCCGCTCATTACAGTGGCGAGTTGACCACCGAAGAGTGTTTCAAACTGGTAGACCAGATAGTGGAGGTTGGCAAGCCGATCCTCATTCTCACAGGCGGTGAGCCTCTCATGAGAAAGGATGTTTTTGAAATAGGGAAATATGCCTTTCAACGCGGTCTGCGGGTAGTTATGGGCACAAATGGCACGCTTATCAGCCGTGAAATAGCAGCCGAGTTAAAAAACATCCCCATCGCTCGTGTCGGTATCAGCTTGGATTTTCCGAATGCTGAACTACAGGACGAGTTCAGGGGGCAAGAGGGTGCTTTTAAAGCTGCCCTGGCAGGTATAGCCAACGCGCGTAACGCCGGTATAGAAATACAGATCAACAGCACCCTCACCCGTAAGAACGTTGATCTGCTGGATGATCTCATTACCCTGGCTCTGGACGTTGGCGCCGTGGCTTTCCACCCCTTTCTCCTGGTGCCGACGGGGCGGGGCAAGGGACTGGAGTCACTGGAATTGCCCCCGGAACAATACGAAGAAACACTGCATAAAATATATGATAAGCAGCAGGAGCTTGAAGACAGGCTCTTTTTCAAGCCTACTGATGTTCCCCATTACATGAGGGTGGTCAAACAGCGGCAAAAGGGAAAACAAGTTACCGCTAAACCGGGCGGCGGCCACCCGGCCAATGTCATTACACGGGGATGTCTGGCCGGGACCGGCTTCGCTTTCGTCTCTTACCTGGGGAAAGTGAAAGGTTGCGGATACCTGGATATAGAGGCGGGGGACGTGAGAAAGGAAACCTTCGCGAAGATTTGGGCTGATGCACCGCTTTTTAAGAGCTTGAGAAATCTGGCGAATCTTAAAGGTAAATGTGGTGAATGCGAGTATAAATTGATATGTGGCGGTTGCCGGGCAAGGGCATATGAAGCTACCGGGGACTACCTGGAAGCAGAGCCATACTGTATATACCAGCCCCACAAGGGGAGTTTGGAGCAATGAACCTGGACGATCTCAACCGACAAATACTTGCCAGGCTGCAGAACGGGTTTCCGCTGACTTCACATCCATTTATAGACATGGGCAAGACACTGTCCCTGTCTGGAGATGAGGTAATACAGCGTATTCAATATCTCAAGAACGAAGGTATTGTCAGGCAGATAAGCCCGGTGTTCGATTCCCGGAGTCTTGGATATGCAACAACTCTCAATGCTATGCACGTGCCCGGGGATAAGTTTGAGCAATGTTCCAGTTTATTACGAGAAAATCCATATGTCAGCCACGCTTATGAGCGGGAACACCCTGTTAACATATGGTTTACTTTAGCTATGCCCGGGCATAATTGTATTGAGGAAGAAGTGATAAAGATAGCCGACGCTGTTCCTGCCGACGACGTTTTTCAATTGCCAGCGGCCAGGCTTTTCAAGATAGGCGCCTTTTTCGACACTGAGGGTATGTACCAAAAAACTACCGGAAAGCTTTCTCAGGCAGCCGAGTTATCTCCGGAAGACAAATTGGTAGTGAACGAGCTTCAGCGCGACCTGCCTCTATCGTCACGACCTTTTATCGAAATGTCCGGTCGCACCGGTATGAGTGAGGAGCAATTCCTGGAGCAATGTCGCTCTTTGCTGGAACGGGGTATCATGCGGCGCTATGGGGCCGCCGTGAATCACCGGCAGGCCGGCTATACCGCAAACGCCATGACCTGCTGGAAGGTCCCTTCTGAAAAAATCGACAAAATCGGTCAGCACCTTGCTTTATTGCGGGAAGTAAGCCACTGCTATGAAAGAGAGACCAGCTTAAAGTGGCCATATAATCTATACGCCATGATACACGGTAAAGAGAGAAGGACCTGCCAGGAAATTGCAGAAGAAATATCCAGGAACTTCGGGATCGAGGACTTCCTGGTACTATTCAGTACCAAGGAATTAAAAAAGACCAGAATCATATACAGAGTATAAACAATGAGCTATTATCCCGTATTCATGAACATTGCAGGAAAACGGTGTGTGGTGTGCGGTGGTGGAGAGGTAGCCCTGCGCAAGGTCCAGGCATTGCTTGATTGCGGAGCGAGTGTCGAAGTGATAAGTCCTTTATTCTGCGCGGAGCTGGCTGACATGGCCAGAGCAAACAGGATCCGTACTCACTCTCGCGAGTACCGTGAAGGAGACCTGCAAGGTGCCTGTATTGCCATCGCCGCTACTGATAGCAGGGAGACTAATGCCAGAATCGCAGGCGAGGCACATCGGGATGGTTGTATTGTAAATGCAGTGGATGACCCTGGTGTTTCCGATTTCATAGTACCTTCCTGCCTGAAACGGGGGGACATCGTGATAGCAGTTTCAACTTCAGGCAAGAGTCCCGCACTGGCCAGAAAACTTCGAACAAGCCTGGAAAAGCAATTCGAGCCTGAGTATGCAGACCTGGTTAAAATTGTCAGTGAAGCCCGAACAGAGATTAGAAAACGTAGACTAAGAGTAAACGATAAAGTCTGGCAGGAGAGCCTTGACCTTGAATCGTTAGTAGACCTGATTAATGAAGGTAAGCAAGCCGAGGCGAGGGACATGATTATAAAAAATCTTGTAAGAGGGATGGATTAACCTTATGCATCTCAATATGATCGGTATAAACCATCTCACGGCTGGGGTAAACCTTCTGGAGAAGGCGAGCGTGCGTACCGGTCAGATGAATGATACCCTCCAAGCGCTGAAAGTACATGTCCCCTGGAATGTTATTTTATCCACCTGCAATCGCACCGAGATTTACAGCTCAGAGTTCTCATCCTATGGGGAGGGTTCGCCTGTCCTGGACTTCCTTGAGAGTTACTTCTGTATGTCGAGAATAGAATTGGCGGAGCATACTTATCACGCTACGGACCGTCCTGTAGCCGAGCATCTTTTTAAAGTAGCCAGCGGGCTTGATTCGATGGTAATCGGGGAGTTCGAGGTCCTGGGCCAGGTTAAGACTGCACTGGAGTATGCCGAAAATGCGGGAGTGGTAAATCTGCCACTTCGGCGCCTGTTCCAGGACGCCATCAGGACAGGTAGAAGAGTCCGCGAAGAGACTGGTATCAGCAAGAATGCCCTGTCTGTAAGCTCAGTAGCGGTGGAGCTTGCCGTAGGAGCAGTCGGTGACCTGGGTAATAAGAATATGCTGCTCATCGGTGCCGGTGATGCGGGAAGGCTGGTAGCTCAGGCAGCCAGAGACAGAGGTACATGTCATATAAAAGTTGCCAGCCGTACCTTTGAAAGAGCTGCGACTCTGGCTTATGAACTTAATGGAAACGCAGTGAGTTTCGAGCAAATTATTCCGGAACTGGAAACCTCCGACCTGATTATAACCTGTACCAGTGCGCCTCATACGTTGATAACACCAAACCATATAGCGTGTGCGATGCAAAACCGTAACGGCGACCCTATGGTTATAGTTGACATATCGGTCCCAAGAAATGTCGCCCCCGAAGTCGGTGAAATGGAGCATATTTTTCTTTACAACATCGATGACCTGAACAGTATATCGGAAAAAAATCGTCGGTTACGTGAAAGCGAAAAAAAGAAAGCCGAGATTTTGATAGGGGCGGAAGTCGATAAGTTTAATATGTGGTGGCAGGCGTTTTCTGCGAGACCGGTTATCACTGCCCTGATGGATAAAGCTAATCGTATAAGGACAACTCAGCTTGATAAGACACTGAAAAAGCTTCCTCCGCTGAATGACGAAGAGCGTTTTAGTCTGGAGAAAATGACCGAATCCATTGTTACCAAACTATTAAAAGACCCAATCAGCCTGTTAAAAGAAAATACAGGTAACAACGGTGATCTTGCCGACTCGGTGAGGTACCTGTTCCGGCTGGAGAACGAGGAGTCCGGATGGAAAGAGGAAAAATAGTCATCGGTTCACGGGGAAGCCGGTTAGCCCTGATTCAGGCTGAATACGTGGCGGTCGAACTGAGGGCTGCCTGTCCGGACAAGGAATTTGAAATTAAGAAAATAGTTACCGGTGGCGACCGCAATCGCAGTATACAGCTCGGGAATATCAACAGCATCGGCATCTTTACCAAGGAACTTGAAGAAGCCCTGCTGGATAAAAGGATTGACCTTGCCGTGCACAGCCTCAAAGATATGCCCACTATAATCCCGGAGCAGCTTTGCCTGGCAGGTGTCCTGGAGCGTTCCGATCCCAGGGATGTTCTGATAACTCGTGGTGAGAGGCTGGACGAACTCAAGGCCGGTTCAAGGATCGGTACCGGCAGCCCGCGGCGCTCAATCCAGCTTTCAACATACCGGCCGGACCTCGTGGCGCGAAATATCCGGGGTAACATCGAAACACGATTAAAGAAGATACAGAGTGGAGAAGTGGATGGTGTGATTCTGGCAGCGGCCGCTATGATCCGCCTTGGCTGGGAGAAGAGAATAACTCAATATCTTTCGGTGGATGATTTTCTGCCATCGGCGGGACAGGGAGTAATCGGCATAGAGATACGCCAGAGCGATGATGATATCAACGGACTCGTTTCTCAGATTAACAGTTTCCCTACCTGGCAATGCGCTATTGCAGAGAGAGTCTTTCTCAACACTTTAGGAGGAGGCTGCCGTGCCCCCATTGCCGCACTGGCTGCCCTCGATGGAGAACAGCTTCATCTTGATGGGATGGTGGCCAGCAGTGATGGCACTAAAATGTTGCGAAGCTCAAGAAAAGGCGGTCTAAATTCCGCTGAAGAAACCGGCAGGGATCTGGCACAGGAACTTTTAGGTATTGGGGCGGCGAAACTTCTTGAAGGAGCTGCGGTAAATTGAAAACCGGTAAGGTATTTCTGGTGGGTGCCGGGCCGGGAGATCCGGCACTAATTACTTGCAAGGGACTGAAATGCCTGGAAAAGGCCGATGTTGTTGTTTACGATTACCTAGTGGATGAGCGGCTCCTGGAGAATGTTCCTGCCGGCGCAGAGAGGATATACGCAGGTAAAATAGCCGGTCATCATACTATGGCGCAGGAAGAGATAAACAGCCTTCTGGTGACGAAAGCGAAAGAGGGTAAGGCAGTAGTCAGGCTGAAAGGCGGAGACCCCTTTGTATTAGGCAGAGGTGGCGAAGAAGCTGAAACTCTGGTCGACAATAATATTCCGTATGAGGTTGTACCCGGCATCACTTCGGCAATAGCCGCTCCTGCTTATGCCGGAATACCGGTGACTCATCGTGGTGTGTCGTCATCATTCACGGTTGTTACTGGACATGAAGACCCCGCCAAAGAAAACTCCAGCATCGACTGGGAAAAAATGGCGATGGGAGTAGACACCCTGGTATTCCTCATGGGCATGCAGAATATCGATACTATCTGTGCAAAGCTAATCGGGCATGGAAGAAATAGCCACACCCCAGTGGCGGTGATAAAAGATGGTACAAAGAAAACGCAAGTCACCGTCCTGGGAACGATTGGTAATATCGCAGAGAAAGTAACGGCAAAGCACCTGGGCCCTCCGGCGGTAATTATCGTGGGGGAAGTATCCGGACTTGCTGAAAAATTGAGCTGGATTGAAAAAAGACCTCTTTTCAGGAAACGTGTCCTGGTAACTCGAGCCAGCCGGCAGGCCGGTAAGCTGAGCCGGCTCCTCGAAGAACAAGGCGCTGAGCCGATAGAATTACCTGCTATCGAAATAGAACCTGCCCTTGACAGTAACGGACTCCGGCAGACCATGCGGAATGCGGGACACTATCAGTGGATTATCTTCACCAGCGTGAACGGAGTTGAAGTCTTTTTTCAGGTACTGCGCCGGAATAATCTCGATGCCCGTTCGCTACAGGGCATAAACGTCTGGGCTATCGGTCCGGCGACCGCCGATTGCCTGAGAGAGAACGGGATTATCGCGGATTATATGCCTGAAGTCTATACCACCGAAGGGATAATCGAGGGACTTAAAAAATTTGATATTAAGGGAAAGCGTTTTCTCCTGCTCAGGTCGGATATCGCTGATGAAAAACTACCGACCGCGATCAGGGAATATGGCGGAGAACCGGAAGAGATTATTACGTACCGGACACACCCTGCAAGGGAGAGCATAGAAAGAGCCAGGCAGATGCTTCTCTCGGGGCAAATAGATGTGATTACTTTTACCAGCTCTTCCACAGTGACGAACCTGCTGGATGCACTGAAGGAAGACCTGCCGATAGCTGCCTGGCCTAAAATTGCCAGCATTGGACCTAAGACCACGGAAACCGCTATCAGAGCTGGAATTGAGGTAGATATTACTGCCGGTGAGCAGACCATCTCAGGACTGGTCACGGCCATTGAAGACTATTTCAGGGGGGAGATAACATGGTAAATTTCCCGCAGTTACGCCTGCGCCGTCTACGCCAATCGGAAGCCTTGCGGACTCTGGTCAGGGAAACCCGGATCGATGTCCAGGACCTTGTTTACCCGATGTTCGTCGTTGAAGGCAAAGATATTAAAGAAGAGATTACTTCGATGCCGGGGGTCTTTCGCTACTCGCCGGACCGGTTGCCGCTCGAGGTTGAAGAGGTTACCCGTCTGAAAATTCCCGCTATTTTACTTTTCGGCATACCCGAACACAAGGATGACTATGGCTCCTCAGCATATTACCCGGAGGGGGTGGTCCAGCAGGCAATACGCACCATAAAGAATACAGTGCCCGAGCTCCTGGTGATAACCGATGTCTGTCTCTGTGAATATACAAGCCATGGACATTGCGGAGTTGTGACCGGTAACACTGTTGATAACGACCGGACATTGCCTCTGCTTGCAAAAATGGCTCTATCTCACGTCGAGGCTGGTGCCGATATTGTCGCACCTTCAGACATGATGGATGGCAGGGTAAAAGCAATCAGGGAAGCTCTTGATGAAAAAGATTACCAGCACATCCCTATTTTATCTTACGCCGCCAAGTACGCTTCGGCTTTTTACGGTCCTTTCCGGGAGGCAGCAGAATCAACTCCCCAATTCGGAGACCGCCGCTCCTACCAGATGGATTCAGCCAATGTGCGGGAAGCGCTGCGTGAAGTGGAACAGGATATTGCTGAAGGCGCCGATATCGTTATGGTTAAGCCGGCCCTGGCTTACCTGGACGTAATAAAAGAAGTGCACAATACCTTCAACTGCCCCCTGGCTGCCTATAATGTCAGTGGCGAATACGCCATGCTGAAAGCCGCCTGCCGACAGGGCTGGCTTGAAGAACAGCCGGTAGTATTAGAGGCTTTAACAGCAATCAAGAGGGCCGGGGCTGATATTATCCTGACCTATTATGCCAGGGATGCAGCACGCTGGTTACAGGAAGAATGAGGAGAGAGTCATGAACTTTGAACGATCGCAGGAACTCTTTCAGGAAGCTCAGCGCTTCCTGCCGGGCGGTGTGGATAGCCCGGTACGCGCCTTTAAGTCTGTCGGGGGAACACCCCCGTTTATCATGAAAGGTCAAGGTTCAAGATTACATGATGTAGACGGTAACGAGTACATCGATTACGTGTGCTCCTGGGGACCTCTGATTTTGGGTCACTCTCATCCTCAGGTCATCGAGGCGGTTAAACAGGCTGCAGAGACAGGTACGAGCTTCGGCGCGTCGACGGAGTTGGAGGTAATCCTGGCCAAAATGGTCTGCTCTGCTATGCCTTCTATCGAGATGGTCCGGTTTGTTAACTCGGGCACGGAATCCACTATGTCAGCGTTACGCCTGGCGCGGGCGTTCACGGGCAGGGACAAGATAATAAAATTCGCCGGGGGCTATCATGGTCATGCCGATGGACTGCTTGTCAAGGGCGGATCAGGTCTGGCCACACTCAGCCTGCCTGATTCTCCCGGTGTGCCTGTCAGCTACGCCCAAAATACACTGGTGGCGCCTTACAATAACGCCGAAGCGGTAGCCAGTCTTTTCCATCGACACCCTCACGAGATTGCCGCCGTTATTGTTGAGCCGGTAGCGGCCAATATGGGAGTAGTGCCACCTCGACCCGGCTTTCTGGAGAGTCTGCGCAGTCTGACCGTAGAGTTCGGCGCGCTTCTTATTTTCGATGAAGTAATCACGGGCTTCCGGGTCGCCTTCGGAGGGGCACAAAATCTTTTCAAAGTCACTCCCGACCTGACCTGCCTTGGTAAGATTATCGGCGGCGGGTTACCTGTAGGGGCTTATGGCGGCAGGCGGGAAATAATGGAGATGATGGCCCCGTTGGGACCGGTTTATCAAGCCGGAACACTGTCGGGAAACCCGTTAGCTATGACGGCGGGGATAGAAACCATTCGTATCTTAAGTCAGCCAGGAACATACGAACGGTTAGAGAATACTGCCCTGCGGTTAGAAGAATACATTAACAAGGCAGCATCTCAGCGGAACCTGAGATTGACCACTTCACGATTTGCGTCTTTACTCACTATCTTTTTTACCGGGAACCCGGTATTCGATTACGCATCGGCGTCACAATCAGACACAACGCTCTTTGCCAAGTTCTTCCGGCAACTGCTGCTAAGTGGTATATACTGGCCACCTTCACAGTTTGAAGCTGCTTTTATCTCACTTGCTCACAATGACGAGGATATCCGGACAACAGTTGATAAAATTGCTGCTGCATTTGATCACATAGAACATGAAAGCTCAGTTGTTTAGTCCGAGTTGAGCCATTGAACTCATCCTCGTAGTAGGAATTCAAATACGAGCTTGAATGAACCTGAAGCCTCCTGTTGCAGGAGGCTTTTCTTTTTTAGCTTTTTTCTCCTGCGAGGAGGGTGGATGATAAACGTGATAATTCGATGGGCATCTTCCCGGAACATTTCCGGGAAGATGCCCTTTCTTTATGAGTTACACATATAAACAGAGATGGAGTAGAGGCAGAGTAAGGTTTTTTATATTTTGTTGTTACGTCCTGAATGCATATACCGAGATGATATTACTCACTCCTCCTTCAGTTTACTCCGCTCTTCTGCTTTTCAAGTATTTTCTAATACCCCAGAGTAATAATAAGAATACTCCTATTGAGCCAGCCCAGAGCCACCAGTTTATCCATAGATCATTATAGAGATCCCCGCTCAGGTTGCCAATTTGCACATAGTAATGACCCCGTTCGTCGGCTTTAA